>CAYOTJ010000285.1:0-5442 GCA_964406855.1 uncultured Saprospiraceae bacterium | reverse complement strand
GTATTTACCCGGAAGGCAGCGGCGGAGAAAGGCTGAATTTCGTCGTACACCGGTTTTAGCACCAGCTCGCCACACCAGCTCATCAGCCCCAGTTTGCGGTTTTTTTTCACGATGACATGCCGGGGGGAAAAAGCGTAAAAGTCGTCAAAATCCTGCCCGCCAACGACCATCCTGCAAGTGAGGGAGTACAAAAAAAAGCGACTGCCGGCTTCCAACCTTATGAAGTAGTCGTCTAATGATTTGTATCCGTCAAAGCGGGGCGCAAACCGCTCGATGCCGTAATTGTCTACGCCGCCCCAAAAATTGCCCTTGCGATAGAGGATCAGAGAGTCGTTGAGCAACCTTATTTCCGAGGCGACATTGGGTAGCACCTCCTTCCCTAAGTCGGTTATCAAGCCTAAGCGGTCTTCAACCCGGGTTAGGAAAAAACCTTTCGACTCGGGTAGGATTTCATCGTACAGGGGCTGCGCCAGTTGATGCCCCCAATTGTCAACCAAGCCCCACTTGTTGTTGCGAAGGTATGCCAAATATCCTCCGCTTATGACCGTTACGCGCTGGTATCCTTTAGGCAGGATGGTTTGCCCCAACCGGTTGATGACCATCCACTCGCCTTGTTCCATGACGGCTACCAGGGCGGAATCCAGCACTTTTATGTCTTCATAAGCCGGCCCGATGGCCTCGCTGCCGTCGGGGCCCAACAGGCCTACCTTGCCCTGTCGCTGCATAATGGCACAGCCATAGTACTTAAACTCGCCGATGGCGTCGTATTCCGGGGGCAGCACCAATTGTCCTTCCGAGTTGATCAAACCCCATTTTTTGTTGATCTTCACGGGAAAGAATGACTGTGCTACACCCCTGGCGCCAAAGCTCGCCAAAACAACAAGCAGGATGTATAGCCGCATAGGCAAATCAGGGATATGGGGGTTACAACAACAGCCCAAGGCCGTGCACGTCGGCTTTGGGGGAGATCGTTAAGATAACGCAAGATAGGCATTCAAATTATAATGCGCCTCCATTGCGGCCGTTAATGTGCTTTGAAGGTCGCGCATTTTACGGTGCGGTTCATCGGGTAAAGGTAAGGCGCATTCCGGGCTGGTCGTCGTAGAGCTTTCCCTGGTGGTAGGCTAAATGCCCGTTTATTAAGGTACTCTTTACCCGCCCTGCAAAAGTCATCCCTTCCAGCGGCGACCACCCGCACTTGTACAGGAGGTTTTCCGGCCCTACCGTCCAGCGCTCTTCGGTATCTGCCAGCACAATGTCGGCCCGGTAGCCTTCGCGCAGATAGCCCCTTTCCGCCACCTGATAGCATATTGCCGGAGCGTGGCACATCTTCTCCACGATTTTCTCTAAGCTGATGAGCCCCTGATGGTAAAAATGGAGCATTAAGGTGAGGGAGTGCTGTATGAGCGGCCCGCCAGAGGGGCAGTTGAAGTAGTCGCCCGACTTTTCTTCCCGGGTGTGGGGCGCATGGTCGGTAGCGATCACGTCGAGGCGGTCGTCGAGCAGGGCCGGCAGCAGCGCCTGCTGATGTTCGCGGCCTTTTACGGCGGGGTTCCATTTGATGCGGGCGCCTAAGCGTTCGTAGTCGTCGGCGTTAAAAAACAGATGATGCACGCATACCTCGGCTGTAATGCGCTTTTCGGCCAGCGGCAGGTCGTTGCGGAAGAGGTCCAGCTCGTCGCGGGTGGAAATGTGCAGCACGTGCAGCCGCGTGCCGTAGCGCTTGGCGAGGTCTACGGCAAAGGAAGACGATAAGAGGCAAGCCTCTGCCGACCGAATCACCGGGTGTTGAGCCATAGGCACATCCTCCCCATATCGGTTGCGCGCCGCTTCGCTGTTGGCGCGTATGACAGATTCGTCTTCGCAGTGGGTGGCTATGAGCATAGGCGACTGCCGGAACAGGGCTTCCAGCACACCCGGCTCATCCACCAACATATTGCCGGTACTGGAGCCCATAAATACTTTGACGCCGCATACCTGGAGGGGGTCGGTGCGCAGCACCTCGTCGAGGTTCTCATTCGACACGCCCATGTAAAAAGAATAATTGGCCAACGAGCGCGCCGCGCCTATGGCATACTTTTCGGCCAGCAACGCCTGGGTCAGGGTAGGGGGCTTTACATTCGGCATCTCCATATAAGAGGTGACGCCCCCCGCTACCGCCGCCCTCGATTCGCTGTAAATGTCGCCCTTGTGCGTGAGCCCCGGCTCCCGAAAGTGAACCTGGTCGTCTATAATGCCCGGTATAGCCGTAAGGCCGTAAGCCGGTATTTCCAGCGCCCCCTGCGGCGTGGGAATGATGCCGCCTACGCGCTCAATGCGCCCGTTGCGCACCAGCAGGTCGCCGGCTTGTATGCGCCCTTCGTTTACGATGCGGGCGTCTTTGATGACGATGGTCTTACTCATGGGGCGTCGTTTCTGATGGATTTTGAAATGCCTGCGCCTGCCGCTGGTTGAGAAACTGGCGCAGATAACCGGATACCACCTCAAGCCCTGCACTGAACTGCCGATTGTTGTTGATCACAATATCAGCTTCCTCCATATAAGGCTTGATGTAGCGCTCAAAAGTGGGCAGCACATGGTTTTCGTAGCGGTACAACACGTCTTCCAAAGGGTAGTTCCGCTCCACGCGGTCGCGCTTGATGCGCCGGATAACCTTCAGATTTTCCTTCGCGTGCAGGTATACTTTCAAATCCAGCAGCCGTTTCATCTTTTTGAAGTGAAACACAAACAGCCCTTCCACCAAGATGATGGGCGCCGGATGAAAAACCAGCTCCCGCGACTCGCTCAGCGTATTGTTGAAGGTATATTCCATTCGGGTTACCACTTCGCCCTGAGACAGCCGCGTGACATCCCGGACGAAATCCTTTTTGTTGATGGACTTGGGCAGGTCGAAGTTGACCACCCCGGTGTCGTCAATCTCCTGGTCCTCGCGGGGCCGATAGTAATCGTCTTGCGAGATGACACAGAGTTCTTCTTCCGTAAAGCGCGTCCTGAGATGCTTGATAAAAGAGGTTTTTCCGGAGCCACTTCCCCCCGTAATGCCTATGATTAGCGGTTTCATACCCACACTTCCCCGGATTTGCCGGATTGGGGCAAAAATAGTGCGTTGTAAATAAGTTTTCTTACATTTGGCCGGTCTTGTGTAAAACTTATGGATTAGCGGGTTCGGTCGAAAGCAAAGAGCGGCCCGGCAAGAAGGCTATTAAACCAAACATCATGGAGTTTTTTGTCAGCGCCCTGCGCGCCCTGTTGGGCATAACCGTACTTGTAGCCATTTGTTACGCGCTCAGCAATAACCGCAAAGCCGTCAACTGGCGTTTGGTAGGTATTGGTATGGCCATGCAGTTGGTACTTGCGCTGCTGAGTTTGAAAGTGCCTGGTGTAAGCAACGTATTCGACTGGCTGTCGGAGGGCTTCCGCGCCGTGTTGCGCTTCACCCAGGCGGGCGCTTCCTTCCTGTTCGGCAGCATTGTACAAGACCAGCAGGCTTTTGGCTATATCTTCGCCTTTCAGGTACTGCCCACCATCGTGTTTTTTAGCGCCCTCACGGCCATACTCTACTACTTTGGCATCCTACAGAAGGTCGTCTATGGTATGGCCTGGCTCTTCACCAAAACGATGGGCCTTACCGGCCCCGAAAGCTTAGCCGCCGCCGCCAACGTCTTCATTGGCCAAACGGAAGCCCCGTTGGTGGTTCGCCCCTATCTCGACCGCATGTCCAAGTCGGAAATCCTCTGCCTGATGACGGGCGGCATGGCTACCATTGCCGGCAGCGTTTTTGTAGCGTATGTAGGCTTCCTCGGCGGCGACGACCCCGAAATGCAGCGCTACTTTGCCAAACACCTTCTCACAGCTTCCATCATATCGGCCCCGGCCGCCATCGTAGCCGCCAAGATATTGTACCCCGAAACCGAGCCCGTCGACCCCGATAAGCAATTGGATATGGCCAAAGACGAAAGCCACAACCTCCTCGACGCCATCTCTCGGGGCACCACCGACGGCCTGCGCCTCGCCATCAACGTAGGCGCCATGCTGCTGGTATTCACAGCCCTCATCTACATGGCCAATCAGATATTGCTCTATAGCGTAGGCGAGTGGACGGGCCTCAACGAATACGTGAAAACCGCTACCGGCGGCCGCTTCGAGGGCTTTACTTTCACCTATGTGCTGGGCCTCATTTTTGCCCCCTTTGCCTGGATACTGGGCGTGCCCGCCCAGGATGTGCTGCTGGTAGGCCAGTTGTTGGGCCAAAAGACCGTAATCAACGAGTTTGTGGCCTATGCCGAACTCAACACCATACGCACGGCCGGCGTCGAAATCAGCGACAAGGCCGTACTCATCGCCACTTATGCCCTTTGCGGCTTCTCCAATTTCGCTTCCATTGGCATCCAGATCGGCGGCATCAGCGCCATTGCGCCGGGGCAGCGCCAAACCCTCACCGAGCTGGGCGTAAAATCGCTCATCGGCGGCACCATCGCCTGCTTCCTCACCGCCTGCATCGCCGGGCTGTTTGCCTAGTATGTATGAGGGGCGCAGCAAAACTTTGCTGCGCCCCTCATACATGGCCCTTTACAACGGCCCCAATGCCCGCTGCACCTGCTGGTAGTGGCGCGCAAAATGCCAGTAAAAAAAGTCCAACATCCCCGTCACCGGCAGCCGCCCCGCAAAAGGATGGCGGTATACCTCCCGCCCGAAGAGATCGGGTTTGAGCTCGTTCAGAAAGGCTGAAGTCTGGCGACGCAGCTCTAACCAGCGCGCCTGCGTCTCTGCCAGCGTAGCCTGCTCGGGCAGGGCTTCGTCGCCGACGCCCGCCGGCGCTTTGGCTTTTATCGGGCTGCTGAGGTAAAACCACAGCAAAAAAGTGCGCCAGCGGCTACCCCAACTCGTGCGCGGAATATCCGACGGGCCGCTCAGCTTTTTTTTCAGATACCGCAGCGACATCTCCTCGGCTATCAGCAAATGGTGCATTACCTGTATCGCCGACCATTTGCCGGGGCCGGGCCGGCGGTTCAGCAACGCCTCATCGTGCCGCGCCATTTCCTCGAACATGGCGCTAAGGGTGCGGTTTAGCCGGTCCAAACGCCACTGTATGGCAGGCGGCAAAGTATAAACGGGTGCATCAGCCATATCATTCGGTTGTTTGCGCTGTAAAATTAACCATATTGGGCATATCTCCGCCAACTCCCAAATTTTTGCCCAATTCTTTTTTCTTAAGCGATTAGTATATTCTATTAATTGTTCAGAAGTCATACATTTACCGTTTTTACAAAATTAATCTTTGAGATAGGTGATTACAAGACAAAGTCTTTGCCAACGTTCTCGGAATCAATCTTTTATTCAAAATCATTATAAAAATGCCAAATTGGAAAACGTTTAAGATTTGCTACATCCTCTTTAGAACATTTAGAAAAACAGGTTTCAAACTCTTTCTTATCACCTATA
>CAYOTJ010000284.1:0-5442 GCA_964406855.1 uncultured Saprospiraceae bacterium | reverse complement strand
TGCCTTCATAGATGTCCCGCCAATTGATGTCGCGGTAAGCTTCGATGAGCAAAACGCCTACTATGGAAAAGAAAAAAGCCAGGGCGGTAGCCGCAATGACGATGATGGATCGCTTGGGGCGCTCCTTCACCAAAGGCTCGGTGGCTTCCTCTACCAACAGCGTTGCCGGAATGTCAGACTCAAAAGCAGCCCGATATTGCTTGAGTTTTTCCTGGTGCTGGCTGAGGCTGCGGTTGGCTTCCTGGTTTTGCCGCTCCAATGTCAGGAAGCTGGACATACCCGTATTGAGGCGTTCCAATTGTTTTTGGATAACCGCCACCTCCTGCTCGGCGCCCTTTAGCCGGGCTTCGAGCTTGGGTATAGAGTCGCGAAAGCGGCCTCCTATCTGGCGATACACGTCGATCTGTGCCTGAAGGCTGAGTACGCTGGCTTCTGAATTGGCAAAGCTGGAGGTCAGCAGTTCCGTTTGTGAAACCGGATTGAAGACGCCGTAATAATCGCGCAGACGCACCATAGTGTCATTAATGCTGGTGAGCTGCTCCATCTTGCCGGCTATATCGCGTTCAAACGTTTGAATGGTGCGCAATTGGTTGGCCTTGATGAGCCGTTGAGCGATTTCATCGATTTTCTCCTGGGCTGCGCTTGCTATACGCGCCGCCATAGCGGGGTCTTTGTCTTCGACGGTGAGCTCAAGGGCGTCGCGTTTGGTTTTGGTAATTTCATATAAGGCAAAAAATGCGCGCCGTACGTTGTAAGGCGCCCTTTTCCCATCCGGATTAATCCCGTAATGCTTGTACAGGTTGAAGGTATCAACCAGGAAGTCAACCAATTCATTGGATTCAGCTATGGTCAGCAGGCGGTCGATGTCATCCTGATTGCCGTAAAAATCGGGCTCAAAGGCGCCTTCTCCAAAAATCAGCTCGGGTTTGGCCTGATCGGGGCTAACCGCTAAAAAAGTAGTAGATGCTTTGTAGTAATTGGGCAACAGCAGCGAAATACCCGCTGTGCCGATGCCCGCTGCCAAGCAAACCGTTACGATCTGCTTTTTCCAGCGAAACAGGGTGCTTAAAACCCCTAATAAGCTGTTGGGCATATTATTAGATGGCCTGTTTTCCTCGGATGTCGTCATCTGTATGCGTACTTTATGTGCCAAAATCGGGGGCGAAGATAAGGTTAACCCGCAAAATTGGCTCCATTCTATTTGCGGCTAATCAACCCGAGCCACTGCCGAAGGGCAATCAACCGGAAAGGGAACGCCCAGAATAAGGCCGTCAATATGGTCAAAACAAATTTAACAACCCAGGGCACATCCCATGCCACGTGCTGCCACGCCCATGCCGATACCCCCGCAGCCAGCGCAAAACCCAAGAGCCGCAACACCCAGCCCCAGTCGGTGCGCAGCTCCAACTGGCGTACAGCCAAGGCGAGCTGGGTTATAAAAATGCCCCCTTGTGTGATAAAAGTTGCCTGAGCAGCCCCTAATGCGCCATACTGACGGATGAGAACGTAATTGAGGCATAAATTGACTACCACTCCCAGGGCAAAAAGCTTGTTCATAGCCCCCAGCTTGCCCTGGGCCGTCAGCAGAGATCCATGTACATAGGCCACGCTCATGGGCACAAAAGAAAGCATGAGCCAACCCATGATCCGGCCGCTGTAAGCATCGCCGGAAGCATATAAAGCTTCCATAATGGGCTGCTGGAAAAACCAGCACGCTGCCGCCAGCCCCACAGCTCCTGCCCATAGGGTTTGAAAACCCAGCCTTACCAATTCCGCTACAGGCTCCTTTTGGGCCAGTAGCCGGGCAAACATCGGCAACAGCAAGCCCGCCACCAAAAAACCCGCTACATTGGCCGCATCCAGCAATCGATAAGCCGATGCGTACCTGTCGGCCTCCAGCAAGCCATCGGGCAGCAACGTTTCAATCATAACGGCATCCAGCCGGGTATAGAAGGTCATCAGGAAAACCACCAGCGCATAAGGAGCGCTGCGACGCAGCAGATTCAATAAAATGGCAGGATTCCACTGCCATTGTAAATGGCGCAAATGCGGCGATAAAAGAGCCAGGCCCAACCCCAATGTGAGCCCGTAGGCTAAGGTCTGTGCGCCCGCAAACCACTCAATGCGGATAGCATGAATGCCGGGCCACCCCCACAACATAGCGCTGGTAATGAGAATGAGTAAGGCTCTGTCGAGTACCGAAAAAAAACTATCGGCCCGATATTTCCCCAGACCGCTGAGGTTGGAGCGTAAAAAAAGCACCCCCGACTGCAATGTCTGATTGAGGCCCACCAAAAGTAAAAGCGCCCAGGCGGCGCCGCTAAATCCCCAGAGGTATCCCACAAGGCCGGTCAATAAAAGGTAGGCGCCGGCCAGCATCAACTTTAGAATTACGAGGTGTGGAAAATACTTGACCAGTAAATGACGCGAACGCGCCAAATGGCTGCTGTTGTAGTTTTGCAACCCAAAATCATTGATTATCTGAAAGATGAACGCAAAATTAAAAAGCGTAAAATAGAGGCCATACTCGCCATTGGGCAGAGCGTTCTGCACCGTGCGGTCGATGCCGAATAAATAAAAAGCCTTGATTGCAAAATTGAGCGCTACCAATAGTACGGCGTTGCTCAAAAATTCCCTGCTCATAATTGGCAGCTAAGATAATCACTCAATTCACATCCTTGTTTTACCTTAGCCCAAAGATTTGGCGGTATGAAAAAAGCGCTTTTCCTTTTTGGAATATTCGGAGCCATGCTGGCCGGGCCAAATGGCTATGCTCAAGCAGATAGCAGCATGCAGCTCAATCGGCTGCCCGCCGATGCTTTGCGCGTAAAAAAAGATACCCTCCGACCCAATGAAGTCATCAGCGGTGTGCGTACGCCCCAACTTTCGGAACACATGCCCTTTGAAATGTACGTCATCACCCGCGATGAAATACGCCGCCACAACAGCATTACCCTCGTCGACGCCCTGCGCTATGTGCCTGGCATTATGGTTTCACAACCCGGCAATGCCGAAATGGGTGAAACATTCCTGATGCGGGGCTTGCTGGGCAATACTTATGCCCGTATTTTTATAAATGACATTCCCATTAAGCCTAATGGAATTTTAGGAATGCCCCTGGGCGCCCAGTTGCCCATACGCCAAGCCGAACGCATTGAGGTGTTATTTGGCCCTGCTGCTGATGTATATGGCCCCGAAGCCGGCGCCGGCGTCATCAACATCATCCTTCAGCAAAGCGACCGCCCCGCCTATGCCGACGCCAGCCTCATGGTAGGCCCGCTGGGTTTTAATGACATCAACGTCACCTTTGGCGGAAAAATCGGCAACAACCGCAAAGGCTTTCGCTACAGGCTCTATGGCAGCAGCACCCGAGCCAACGACCGCGGCGTCGACTTTGACTCGCCGGCCTTCGACCTTGGAAACTACCCCCTTGACACCGTCGGTATTGAGCTCAATCCGAACTTTATCCGCAACTTCCCGTTCTTTGGGCCGCTAATCGTCCCTTTTATCAACAAACAGCCTTATGAAAGCCGACAGTTGGGCTTAGATGTTCAATGGCGACGCATTCAATTTTCGCTCAGCCAACATTACCGCCGCGACCACAGCGCCCTGGGCCGGCAGCCGGCAGCCTATTCCTATGCCGATGATGGCACTTTTTACGCCGACAACATCACCCAATTAGCCATCAGCTATTCCCTGCCTTTCCGCGGACGGCTACAGGGCCGCATCAATGCCAATTACAACGCCTACAACCTCGACCCCCAGTCATCTTCCATTTACCTCAACAACGATCTCCGCCTCAAACTCAATACCATAGCCGATCTCAGGGCAGATAGCGATCTCAACCTACGCGACTCCCTGCAATCATTCATTTTTGAACACTATTTTTCCGGTAGACGCTATCATTCCCTCAGCTACAACACCTATAGATCTGAACTGCTGTTGTTTTATCAGCTTCGTTCTTGGCTTCAACTCAGCGGAGGTTTTGTAGGTAGCATAAATGAGCTTTACACGCAAGGCTATAGCCCCCGACCCATAAATGTAACGGAGTCGTCGTTTTCAGCCGAAGTTGATCGCTTTTTTTACGTGAGCCAGTACGGCCAAACCAGCGGTTTCGTTCAGGCCTTTGCGCGCAGTAAGCGCATCAGCGCCGTGCTGGGCCTCAATCGATATGGAGAGGAATTTACCCAAGGCGCTTTTTTGACGCGCGCTGCGGCTCAATATAAAATTTCACCGGGGCTGCGCATCCGGGCCTCGTTCAGCGAGGGCGTCCAACGATCTGTGCTCTATTATACAGCCCAACAATTAGATGTGAGCAACCTCGAATTTGAACCCTATCCTTTGGGCAGGCTCATTACCGATGATTACCGCAATCAATACCTCATAACCCCCGAGCATACGCGCGGCCTCGATGCCGCCCTATTGTTTGAGCGAGGGCACTGGGAAGGTAGCCTGAGCTGGCGACAGCAAATAACCGAACAACTGGTAGCCCTCATAGACGCTACCTCGGCTTTTAACCCCGATGAAGACTATGCCCCCTTACAGCGCTATTACAACAGCCCCGGCAACAAAAAATGGAATAGCTGGCAACTCGGCCTCACCCGCCGACAACTGGGCACCCAAGGCGACGGCCTTTCTTCCCTTTACATCAGCTACAACAAAGGCACAGAAATATTGGCTGACGGTACAGCCCTCCCCTTCATCCGCCAAACGCCGCGTTGGCTCATCCAGTGGAACAACTACTACTCGCCTGCCAAACGCCTTTCCATACAGCTCAACCAACAGTTGGTATCGGGCTTTTTTCACGCCAGCCTTGAAGACCCCGACGCCGTGCCCGGCCAATCTGTACTGGAGTCGCAGGCGCCTTATTATCTACTCGACTTTATGCTCCACTTCCGGATCATCGATAATGTAGACATCACGCTGCGCACGAATAATGCTTTCAACGTTCGACACGCCGGCATCACCAGCGACCGCCACGACGATCTGATTTTTAACCCCCAGCGGAGTAGGTCTACCATCATAGGCCTATCTTACCGCATGAATTAGGCTTAGCTTATGAAACGCTACTTACAACGGATCGCGGTGCTGGCGCTGGTTATTTCCCCAACTGCGCTACTGCCGGCTCAGCCCGGATGTATTGAAGATGCCTTATCCCAGTCCGATTCTACTGCCATCAGCCGGGCACTGGAAAGCTGCCTCACCGCCGCCGGGCAGCGCGGGCAGCGCGAAGCCGTTCTACAATCGGCAACTACCTTGGCATTGCATTCCTCAGGGAATACCATTGCTCAGTTGGGGTACTGGCTGGAAGCAGAACGTTACCTGGAAAAAATGAATGCCGCCACCGAAAACCGGCAGGTCTTAGCCCGGATTGCCGAGCTGTACGCACAGGAAGGGTTTTCCGAAAGAGCGCTTGATTATTATCAGCAGGCAACACAGTTG
>CAYOTJ010000283.1:0-5462 GCA_964406855.1 uncultured Saprospiraceae bacterium | reverse complement strand
ATCCCCCTCCGGCTCCAAAGCCCCAGGGTGGGTTTGATGCCCACGATACCGTTGACTCCCGACGGACAGACGATCGAGCCGTTGGTTTCCGTGCCGATCCCGAGGGTGCAGAGGTTGGCCGATACGGCTACGCCTGAGCCCGAACTGGAGCCGCAGGGGTTGCGGGCCAGGTAGTAAGGGTTGCGGGTTTGGCCGCCGAGGCTGCTCCAGCCCGATGATGAGTCGGAGGAGCGGAAGTTGGCCCACTCGCTGAGGTTGGTCTTGCCCAGGATGACGGCGCCGGCCTGTCGCAGCCGATCGACGATAAAAGCGTCGCGGCCGGCGCGCCGCTCTTCGAGGGCTACCGACCCTGCGGTGGTGGGCATATCGTCGATGGCGCCGCTGGTGTCGATGTTGTCTTTGATGAGCACGGGGATGCCGTGCAGGGGGCCGCGCAGCTTGCCCTGGCGGCGCTCGTCGTCGAGCGCCCGGGCCTGGGCGGCGGCCTTGGGGTTGAGGGCGATGACGGAGCGCAGGGCCGGTCCCTGCCGGTCGAGGGCTTCTATGCGTTCGAGGTAGAGGGCTGTCAGTCGGGCTGAGGTCATCTGGCCGCTGCCGAGCTGTTCCTGTAAGGACGAGAGGGTCGCTTCCAGCAGCGGGAAGTTGTCGGCGGCCGACTGATCTTCGTCCTGAGCGGCGCTTGCTTTGGGCGCGCAGGCGGCGTTCAGGATGCTGCCCAAGCCCAGCGCCGCAGCAGCCTGGGTGGCTATGAAGGAACGTCGTTTCATGGAGTGGTTGTTTTGTAGCGGGGTAAAATACGAGATATATAGTTCTCCAAGTCCAGATTTTATAGATATTTGGCTTGGAAAACTATAAAAGACATCTCCTATGAAAACAATTGCTTTTGGCCGGCATTCGCTGCGCCTTATCGTTTTGTTGTGGTTAGTTTGTACCGCTGCCGGCAGCCTTATGGCTCAGCGCAGAAAAGCGCCCAGACGCTATGCCGATCGCATCGAATCCGGTGAAGTATATCTCCAATCTGACCATCAAAACCTCTACGTCAGCAATGCCGATGGGCAGTTTGTATACAAGATTTTTTACCCTGAAACGGGGCAGATCACACACCGCATGACTTTTGAAGATCGTAGGTTTTCGGTGCTCAACGGCCCTTATCAGGAGTGGTATGACAATGGCCGCCTGTGGATGGAGGGCGCCTATCGGGGCGGTCTGCAACACGGCCCCTGGAGCTATTACGATCACGAGCACGGCGGCAAAACTTACGCCGGCAACTTCGATCAGGGCGATAAAGAAGGCAAGTGGCTCCGCTATGACAGCCTCGGTCGCGTGACGCAGGAGGAAAACTACGTTGCCGGCAAACAGCATGGTCGGCAACTCGTCTTCGACGAAACCGGCGGCATCAAGATTACCCGTTATTATGAAAAAGGGGAACAAGTATCCTCCGAGCCGGCAGAGATTGAAGATGCCTCGGAAATGATGCCCTACATGTTGCAGTGCAAAGACAATCCCGACCGCGAATTGCGCAAGGCCTGCTCCGATCAGGTGATGATGAGCGTCATCTACCGCGAGGTAAAATACCCCCCTCTTGCCCGCGAAAACAACATTCAGGGAAGGGTTGTTTTTAGCTTCGTCATTGAAAAGGACGGCAGTCTTAGCAACATCATCGCGCTCAGGGGCGTGTCTGCCGATATTGAAGCCGAATGCCGCCGGGTGCTGGCGCTCATGCCCCCCTGGGCGCCGGGAACGAAGGGCGGGCGACCCGTGCGGGTGCGGTTTCAGTTGCCCATTATGTTCCGACTCGAATAAAGAAGGCCGTAATTCTCTCTTTCCGTTTGCACGTATTGGCGGCGCAGGCATTATCTTTGCGTCGTGAATCCGCTAGCATCTCTACTACAACGTTACGCCAACGACGACCGCCGCACCCGCCGGCTTGGGCAGGCGCTCAGCGCCGCCGGCCAGCCCCGCATTCAGCTCAAGGGCTTAGTAGGCGCGCAGCTCGCCTTCGTCATTGGCGCCATCAGTCAGACCCTCACGCGCAGCCACCTCGTTGTGGCCGCCAATAAAGAGGAAGCCGCTTATCTTCAGAACAGCCTTGCCGCCATTGGGGCCGGCAAGGCCGTTTTTTTCTTCCCCGACTCGTTTAAGCGGCCCCTCTACTTCGACGTCCTCGACGCCAATAACGTCTTACAGCGCACCGAAACCGTCAATCAGCTCACCCAGCGCCAGGCCGGCGGCCACATCATCGTCACGTATCCCGAGGCGCTCTTCGAGAAGGTCGTCTCGCCCGAGGTGCTCGACCAAAGCCGCATCCTCATCGCGCGGAGCGAAAAATTGGACGTAGATACCATCATCGAATTTTTAGCCGAGTACGGCTTTCGCCGCGAAGCGTTCGTGTATGAGCCCGGCCAATACAGCGTTCGGGGCGGCATCATCGACGTCTTCTCCTACGGCAATGACTACCCCTATCGCATCGAGCTCTTCGACGACGAGGTGGAGAGCATCCGAACCTTCGACCCCCTCACCCAACTTTCGGTAGCCAACATCGAGCGGGTGTCGTTGGTGCCCAACATCAACACCCGCTTCCGCCGCGATCAGAAAGTACCTTTCTTTCAGGTGTTGCCCGAAGATGCCGTGGTGTGGCTCAATGACTACGACTATCTCCTCGACCGGCTTCTCTACAGCTTCGAGCAGGCCGAAGCTTACCGCGAAACCATTACCATCCTCGACGTCGACGAGCGGGCCGAGGTCTTCCGCGACGGCGCCTTCGTGCGCCCCGGCGAAACCGTGGCGGATCTGGAGCGACACCCTCTGGCGCTCTTCACCAATGCCCGCCCCGCCGGCTGGACCAACGTAGAGATCATACCCTATGAAGCCAAGCCGCAGCCCCCCTTTCGCAAAAACTTTCAGGCCATCATCGAGCACCTGCAGGCCAATACCGCCCGGGGTGTGGAAAACTTCATCTTTTCCGATAACCCCAAGCAATTGGAGCGCTTCGACAGCATCTTCCGCGACCTCGAAGCCCATGTGTCCTACCAGCCCGTTCTCCAGGCCATACACGAAGGTTTCCTCGATGAGGAACTCAAAGTAGCTTGCTATACCGACCACCAGATATTCGAGCGCTTCCACCGCTATAAGCTCCGCCGCGGCTTCTCCAAAGACCAGGCCATCAGCCTCAGGATGCTGCGCGAACTCCAGCCCGGCGACTTCGTGGTACACATCGACCACGGCATCGGTCGCTTCAGCGGCTTAGAAAAAATAACCGTCAACGGGCAGGTGCAGGAGTCGGTGCGCATCGTCTACAAAAACAACGATCTCCTCTACGTCAGCATCAACGCCCTCCACAAACTCTCCAAATACGCCGGCAAAGAGGCCGAGCCGCCCGGCCTCGACAAACTCGGGGGCGAAGCCTGGAAAAACCTCAAAGCCCGCGCCAAAAAAAAGGTCAAAGACATAGCCGCCGAGCTCATCAAGCTCTATGCGCTGCGCCGGTCGTCGCCGGGCTATGCCTTCCCCCCCGACAGCTACCTGCAAACGGAATTGGAGTCGAGCTTCCTCTACGAAGACACCCCCGACCAGCTCAAGGCCACCATAGACGTGAAGGCCGATATGCAAAAAGACTACCCCATGGACCGCCTCATCTGCGGCGATGTGGGCTTTGGCAAAACCGAAGTGGCCATCCGCGCTGCCTTCAAGGCCGTCCTCGGCGGCAAGCAGGTGGCCGTGTTGGTGCCCACCACCATCCTGGCCCTTCAGCACTACCGCACCTTCAGCGAGCGCCTCAAGGAGTTTGGCGCCACCGTCGACTACGTCAATCGCTTCCGCTCTACGGCCGAGCGCAAGCAGGTGCTGGCCAACCTCGCCGCCGGCAAGGTAGACATCATCATCGGCACCCACGCCCTGCTCGGCAAGGAGGTGGGCTTCAAAGACCTCGGCCTCCTGATCATCGACGAAGAGCAGAAATTTGGCGTAGCCGCCAAAGAAAAACTCCGCAACATCAAAGTCAACGTCGACACCCTCACCCTCACCGCTACGCCCATACCGCGAACCCTGCAATTCAGCCTCATGGCGGCCCGCGACCTCTCGGTCATCCGAACGCCGCCGCCCAACCGCCAGCCCATACATACCGAAGTGCGCGTAGCCAGCGACGAGCTCGTAAAAGAAGCCATCTACTACGAAGTCAATCGCGGCGGACAAGTGTTCTTCGTACACAACCGCGTCAAAGACCTTCAGGATCGCGTCGAAATCGTGCGCCGCCTCTGCCCCGACGTAGAAGTGGCCGCCGCCCACGGCCAGATGGCCGCCGAAAATCTCGAACAGGTGCTCATCGACTTCATCGATCGCCGCTACGATGTGCTGGTGTGTACCAACATCATCGAAACGGGCCTCGATATCCCCAACGCCAACACCATGATCATCGACGAGGCCCATAATTTCGGCATCTCCGACCTGCACCAGTTGCGCGGGCGCGTGGGGCGCAGCAACCGCAAGGCCTTCTGCTACCTGTTCACCAAGCCGCTATCGGTACTCACGCCCGAAGCCCGCAAACGGCTGCGCACCCTCGAAGAATACAGCGACCTCGGTAGCGGCTTCGAAATCGCCATGCGCGACCTCGACATCCGCGGCGCCGGCAACCTGCTGGGCGCCGAGCAAAGCGGCTTCATCGCCGACATCGGCTATGAAACCTTCCAGCGGATACTCGAAGAGGCCGTCTACGAACTCAAACATACCGAGTTCAAAGCCCTCTTCCAGGACGAAATCGAGCGGGAAACGGTCTTCGTCCGCGATGTACAGATCGATACCGATGTCGAAATGCTCATCCCCGATGCATACGTCTCCAACACCCAGGAGCGCCTGAGCCTCTATACCGAGCTCGACGGCCTGCCCGATGAGGCCGCCCTCCAACGCTTTGAAGACAGCCTCCGCGATCGCTTCGGCCGCATACCGCCTCAGGTCAAAGAGCTCTTCGAAGGCCTCCGCCTCCGCTGGGTGTGCAAGGAGCTGGGCTTCGAGCGCATCGTACTCAAAGACAATAAGCTGCGTTGCTATTTCGTGGAAAACCCCCAGAGTCCTTTCTACGAAACGCCCCGCTTTCAAGCCATCCTCCAATACCTGAATACCCACGGCAAGCTGCGCGGCCTCCACCTCAAGCAGGCTGCCCGCTTCCTCATCATGGGCAAAGACGGCCTGCGCAGCCTCCATGCCGCAAAAGAACTCCTCAAAGACCTCCTCAAAGAGGCTACGGCTTTGTAATGGGCGCCCGCCACACCTGAGCTCCTCACCCTGGCCCTCTTCCGCTAAGCAACGGCTGAACCTAAGGGGTTGATTTTTTTTAGGGGCCACCGCCGCGCCGCCCATGTATGAAGTAGTGGCGTAATGGTTGATGTAAGGCGGCGCGGCGGTGGCCCCTAAAAAAAATCAACCCTTTAGGTTCAGCCGTTGCTTAGCGGAAGAGAGCAAGGGTGAGG
>CAYOTJ010000282.1:0-5462 GCA_964406855.1 uncultured Saprospiraceae bacterium | reverse complement strand
GAGGAGTACGGCCTCGCGCACCCAGCGGTCGGTAAAAGCGCGGATGACGAGCTGGCTGTCTTCAGGAGTTGCAAACTGAGGAAACATGCCCTCCAACTCCGACAGATACAGCGATTTATTGTGTACGCGGGCCAGGAGCCGGTCGGCGCTCTGGCTTTCCGGCTGCCCGGAGCAGGCGGCTGCCCCAATGGCAACCGCCAGCACCCACGCGTATGTCGATAGATATAGCCGCATTAGCGAACGAGGCTGTCGAATATTTTTTGATTAATCTGTACCTTAAACTTCCGGCGCAGGCCGTCTACCCAGTCGCGCTCCAGTTGATCCTGATAGTCGGCAACGACGTATCCTCTGGCTTCGTTGAGGGTTTTCGGGCCCGGCGGAACGATTTCCTCTATTTTGTAGAAGACCACGCTACGGCTGCGGGTATTGTCTTCGGCCAGCGACATGCCGCCCACCTTCCACAGCATTTTAGCAGTAATGGGGTTGCGGCCTTTTTCGTAAAGGCCTTCTTCGCTGGTGACCACTACGGCTTCGGCGGTGTTAAACTTAGCCTTCACCTCTTCGGCCGTATGGGTGCGGGCAAACTCCTGTATGCCTGCCACCTGGTCTTTATACGACATACCCACCCGGTAGGTGGTAATGCGGCCGCGTTCGAGCCAACTGTACTTGCCGGTAGCCGTGGCGAAGAAGCGCTCTAAACCTAAGCTGTCTTGCGAAGCGCGGTCCCATACCTCCAGCTTAGTGGCCTCAAACAGCAGTATCCCCTCCTCATACTCGCGCATAAGCGCTTTAAACTCCGGGTATTTCACCTCCAACTGGGCTTCTTCGTACTTCAGCAGTTGGTCGTTGATAAACTGCTGGTAGAGATTGCGGGCGGCGTCCTGAGCCGTGCCCTGCCGGGCCAGGCTCGCACGCTGCCGAGTCTGGTCGCCTAAGTAGTTGGTAAAATCGCCCAGCGTCACCTTGTAGTCTTTACCTAAGGTGAAGAGGGTTTCCTTTGAGGGCTGCTGGGGCGCCTTCCAGCGGAAGGTCACAAAGCTGTCGGGAAGGCTGGTAATATAGCCATCGAGCAACTGAGCGTTCTCCCGGAAGTTGCTTTCGCGCCGGATGCGGGTAAGCATACCTGCTTTGGCTTCCTCAAAGCGGGGATCCTTTCGGATGATGCCATCTAAACGAGCTTTCTCAACCGAAAAGGGTTGTATGGGCTTTAAACTTATCCGCTTGATGATGTGCCAACCTGCAGTAGTTTCTACCGGGCGGCTATACTGGCCATCGGCGGCAATGCCGAAGGCAGTATCTTCAAAGGCTGCCTCATAGCGGTTTACGCCAAAAAAGCCGATGTAGCCTCCATTGGATGCCGATCGGGTATCTTCGCTCACGCTGCGGGCCAGCTCGTCGAAAGGTTTGCCCGATTGCAGGGCGGCGTAGATGCTGTCGATGAGCATACGAGCCGATTCGCCGGGGTGGTTGTCTTTGCGAACGAGAATATGAGCCGCCTCCACTTCGCCCCGTGCAGGGCGGCGGTCGGCAACCAGCAGCAGGTGGTAGCCCGCCGCGGTGCGTATGGGGCCTACGGCCTTGTCGAGGGGAGCGCTGTAAGCGGCGTATTCGAGGCGGTGCAGGCCCGATGGGAATGGCGCCGTGAGGTAGCCTACCCTGCCGCCCCGCTCCTTGGTGTAGCGGTCGTCGCTATGCTCGGCGGCCATATCGGCAAAGCCGGCACCCTGCTGTATGCGCTTGAGCACGGCATCGGCGCGCTGGTAGGCAGCCAAGGTGTCGGCCGGCAGCGGATCCTGGTTGAGGGCAAAGAGGATGTGGCTAAACGCTACGTCCTGCTGAAGGTGGGCATAGCCTTCCTCCAGCAGCCGATCCACAATAGCGCGGTCGATGAGATAGCTGTCCGACAACTGGCGGCGGTAGCCTGCCAGCTCTTCCTGAAGGCTGGGCACTGTGTCGAGGCGCATCTCGCGGGCGCGTTGCACTTTGAGCTTAAAGCGCACATAGAGGTCGAGGTATTCTTCCAGCGAGGCGCGTGAGAAGTTGGCCTTGTCGCCGTTGGTTTTTGAATAAATGTACGTGAACTCACCCACCGTTACGGGCACGCCCTCGACGGTAAACAGCACCCGATCGTCCTGGGCATTTTGTGCAAATAAGCCTGGGATAGTTGCCACGAAAGTAAGCAACAGGATTACTAGTCTGGTTGTCATTGTTTATCCGGTTGATTTTGTGTTAAGTAACAGCCGAGTTGACACGCAAAGGCTGCGGAACAAAAACGGCGCAAAGTTAGGAAAATTTTGCAGCTTTGGTTGAGCCCGGCTATATTAAACACCCGGCGTCTTCTACAAAACTGTTATACTTTCGTTAAGACTGGGCCTGAACCCCCGTTTCGGTCAAATAACCTTTAGCTTTACGATGTTAAGTAAGCTGTACTGAATAGCGTCGCATGCAAAGCAGGCAAAAAATTGGATGGATAAGCGCGGCGGCAGTTGTAGTAGCCAATATGATCGGTACCGGCGTATTCACTACGCTGGGCCTGCAACTTGAGCACCTCTCCAACGGATGGACGATCATGCTTTTGTGGGCCATAGGCGGCCTGGCAGCCTGGTTTGGCGCGCTCACGTATGCCGAAATAGGCTCGCGGCTGCCTTCATCCGGAGGAGAATACCACTTTTTGTCGCGCATTTACCACCCGCTCTTAGGTTATCTTTCAGGCTGGGTAAGCCTCACCGTTGGCTTTGCCGCTTCCATCGCCCTGGCGGCTATGGCCATCGGCAATTACCTCTCTTCTTTTATGGGATGGTCGGGCAAGGGCGTGGCCATAGCTTCCATATTGCTCATTTCGGCCGTACACTCCGTGAGCATCCGCCAGAGCAGCGTTTTTCAGAATGGACTTACCCTCCTCAAGCTATGCCTTATCATGGCAATGATTGCTGCCGGTTTTTTGCTGCCGGCAGGCGCGCACGAGCACAATTGGTCGGATAGCTGGACCAACGAAATTTTCCATCCCGCCTTTGCCATCTCCCTGGTGTACGTGGGCTATGCCTTCTCGGGTTGGAATGCCGCCGTGTACATCACCGGAGAAATTGACGACCCCCGCCGCAACCTGCCCAAGGCCCTGCTCTCGGGCGCCCTGCTGGTGTGCCTGCTGTTTTTACTGGTGCAGTGGATGTTTTTACGGCAGGCGCCGCTGGAGCTCATGCGCGGTAAAGTAGAAGTAGCCCAGGTAGTAGCCGAAGTGATGTTTGGCTCCACCGGCGGCAAATTGGTAAGCCTCATCATTGCGGCTTTACTGGTGGCCAGCATCAGCGCCATGATATGGGTAGGGCCCCGCGTTACGAGGGCAATGGCTGAAGAACACCGCATCTGGCATTTTTTCGCCCAGGACAACCGCTGGAACATCCCCGTGCGGGCCATCTGGCTGCAAACGGCCATCAGCCTCTTCCTGGTGCTCACCAGCTCCTTCGAGCAGGTACTGCTGTACAGCGGCTTTGTGCTCCAATTATTTACTACCATTACGGTATTTGGACTGTTTATCCTGCGGCGGCGCCAGCCCGCCCAGGAAGGCGTATACCTGAGCCCCGGCTACCCCTGGGTGCAACTGGCCTTCTTAGCATTTAGCGGCTGGATGCTCATATACCTGCTCATCGACAAACCTTTTGAAAGTTTGCTCGGCCTGCTAAACCTTTTCTTCGGAGCAATGTCTTATCTTTGGAATGCCTACCGCTTTCCCAAGGCCGAGACGAAAGGCGAGGCGGATAGCTCAGCTACCCCGGAATCCTACAAGACCATTGTGCCAACATCCTCATCCACTGAATCTTGACTTCTCTTTTATTATGAATCGTCTGTATTTTGCTGCCCTGCTGATGGCCCTGAGCGCCTTTTCAGCCACAATCATGGCTCAAACGGCCCTCGAACTGCCGCGCAAAAGCCCCTTAGCCAGCGTAGCCTTCCAAATAGGCTTTACCGAAGTGGGCATACGCTACTCCAGCCCCGCAGCGCGCGGCCGCTCGCTATGGGGAAACCTCGTGCCCTACGATCAGGTGTGGCGCGCCGGCGCCAACGAAGCCACCCTCATCTCCTTCAGCGAGCCCGTACAAGTAGAAGGCCGCCCCCTCGCCGCCGGTCGATACGCTTTTTTTGTCATCCCCCGCGCTGCCGGCCTCTGGACAGCCATCTTCAATGCCGACACCAGCCAGTGGGGCGCCTACGCCTATGACGAAAGCGCCGACGTCATGCGCATCGACATAGCCGTCGATACCCTCTGCTCCCCCGAAGAGCGCCTGCACTACTACCTCTCGGATACCGGCTTGGGCGAAGGACAGCTTTGCCTGCGCTGGGACCGCCGCCAGATATGCCTCGACATTACCACGCCCTTTATAGAGCGGGTGCAAGAGCAACTGCTGGCCGTAACGTCGCCCCTGCCGCCGGCCGAGCGATGGAGGCCATACGCCGAAGCGGCCGACTACCTGTCTTCCTCCGACGCCCACCTCAGTTGGGCGCTCTACTACGCCACCGAATCGACGGCCCGCTTCGATCACTCCTGGAACTGGTGGATCCGCGCCCAGATAGAAGCCCGCATGGGCGACTTTGCCGCCGCCGTCATCAGCGCCAACCGAGCCGTTGCCGCCGGACTCAAAGACGCTACCGACAACTTCTTCCAAAGCAACCAGCAAACCATACGCACTAAAATCAACGACTGGTCGGGCAGGGCGGGCCGATAGCTGTCGCTCAGGCTCCGCCACCCTCATCGCCGGCATCTGCCGCCCTGAATGGTATGGTTCTCCAAACAACTCCAACTCCGCAAACTCGAAAAAGCACCCTACTGGGCCGGTACCCTCACCGACGAAAATACCTATTACACGCTCTATCCCATAAAAGCCGCCATGCTGCCCGACTTCCTGGCTTTTCTGGAGCGGCAGCCCAGTTGGGCAAACGCCGCTCTGGAGGAAGACCGTTTTCACGAATATACGGGCCGCGTACTCACTTTTGCCGTCGGCGAACTCAAATTTGACGTTCGGCTAAAAGAAGACGATCAAACCCTGCAATTCAGCAAACACCTCTACGCAGATACGACCCCGGCCTATACTGCATTTGTCAAAAAAATAGCCGATGCCTTTGAATCCGAGCTCGCCTCCGGCCGGCATCAACAACACTTTGACCGCATCGTCAGCGAAGTCAAAAAAATACGGGGGCTCGGTAAAGCAACAGAATAGACGACCCCGCAGAGCAAGTCTATTCAATCAACGCCCCGGGATCGTACACTACAGCCCGCTCGGCCGCACTAAGGTCGAGGGTAGTAACGGCCCGGTCGGGAGTAGGCCGAAGCAGAACCATGCCCAGCAGGCACGCGGCTGTTACCACATAAAACCAGGCGTTGCCCGTAAGCATAACGCATGCAATGGCAAACAAACCCGGGCCTTCCAGCATGCCGTACTTCATGATGCACAGCGAGCGAAAGCCGT
>CAYOTJ010000281.1:1571-5465 GCA_964406855.1 uncultured Saprospiraceae bacterium | reverse complement strand
CAATACGGGCATGCGCGGGCAGGGTGGCTGCTAGCCCGTCATCGATAGGCGCAATGGCGGCATCGGGTACGGCCAGCAGGTATAAGTCGGCATCGGTGCGCAACTCATTGAGTTGGTCAATTGCCTGTAACGCGCCTGTAGCCCGAGCCAATTCCCCGGCCTTATCGAGGTCGCGGCTATAAATCTGGAGCAGTTGAAAACCCTGCTCCGCCAGTCGCAATCCTAAGCGCCAACCTACATTGCCGGCGCCGATCAATGCCACTGCCGCCGTGGTCATGCCCGTTGGTTTCTGATGCGGTAATACATGCTCAGGGTGAGGCCCAGCATCATCAGGCTGGAGCCGACCCAAAACAGGTTGATGCCCGGAAACTCAATGGCTTGCAGGGCAATCCAGTCGGAACGGTAGGCATCGGTAGCTACAGCAAACTGCGCCCGGGGCTCCGCCGTTCGCTGATAGCGCGCCATGAAGAGGCTGGCCTGGCCCGTGTTGGGATCTAATGATGCAAAGCGCACGTGCAGCCCCAGGGCGGTCAGTTCATCTTTGATATTGAGCGGCCGCGAATTGCGGATAAAAAACACGGGTTGTATGCGCTGAGCGGTATCGGCATCGGGCGTCTTTACCTCCAGTACAGCGCCTACGGCAATATCCCCCTTTTCTGGACGATAGTAGGGATGATCGGGGTCTTTATCGAAACCGACGAAGTCAATTTCCAGCCCCTCAAAAGTGATCTTCTCACCTTGCTTGAGGCGTATTTCGCGGTAGTTGAGCATATCTTCAGACACAAAAAATTCGTCGAAGATGCGTTCGTCAAGCTTGATGCGGGTATTGATGGCATTGAGTTGTACGGGATAGCTGTACATAAGCTCGTCGCGCAGTACCAGCACAGGTTCCGCCTCGTATACGGCGTCGTCTTCTGAAGAGCGCAACCGGAACTTTACGCCTATGGCAATATCGCCGGTTTCGGGCTGGTATTCGGGGTGAACGGGATTGCGCGACACGGCAACGGCTTCCACTTCATAGCGCTTCACTAAGAAGCTGTCGGAAGACTTCACCTTCACCGTATCCAAGAAACTCATAGCCTGGCCTATACCCAAGGTAAAGGAGCGATAATTGAGGCTGTCCTCTTTGCTTTTTTTGGCGTTGATGTCCATCTCCTCCACGGGCAGGGCCGCCACGTGGGTAAATATGTCGCGATCCCAGTACTGTTTGGTACTGGGGTTTGAGGCAGCAATTTTGGTAAAGCTCTTGTCGTAGAGTACGTTGGGGTTAAGCTCAAACTCCTCTGATAATTCGCCGGCTTCATTGCGACGCTTGTAGTTGATGGTATATGTGCGTGTGAGGCCATTGATGGTGTCGTTGGCGAGAGTTACTTCATAAGGGCCCAATATCATGGGTGCGTCCTTGATGAGAATTACGGTATTGCGCTTCGACTCTTCATCTGCAGTCAGGCCTTCCATCAGAAAGGGATTCTGGGAGATGATTTGCTTATTTAGTCCGCTGGCTAAAATGCCCAACAGCATGGCGCCAAACCCCACATGAGCCATCACCGAGCCGGCAACTTTGAGGTCTGTTTTGATGTAGCTTATCAGATAGTCGATATTGGTCACCAGCGCAAACCAACCGCTGAACAACAGCAACTGATACTGCCAGGCATGAGCATTGATCCAGTAAGTAGTAAGGAAAGATAAGGCCGCCGACAACACTGCGGCCGCTCCTATCCGAAGGCCAACGGTCTTTACCCGACCGGCAAAATTCATCTCCCGGAAGCGCAGGTACTGGCTGAAGCCCGACAGCAGTCCTATAAAAACGCCAATCCAGAGCTGGTATTTGTTGTAGTGCGGCACGGGATCGGTAATTACCTGCCCCACATAAGCCGGATCAAAAAAAGCTCTTATTTTATTGTACACAGGCAGAGACGTAGCGCCTGTGATGAGTATGGATGAAAACAGCAATACTAAGCTGCCCATAAACATCCAAAACTCTTTACTGGAGGTAGCCTCTTCTTTTTCCGGCGCGGGTACGCCTTTGTACCGACTAAAGAACAGCACTGCCGACCAAACTGAATACAGCGCAATAAACAGAATGAGCTGGGTTTCAAGGCCCATCTCCGTAAAAGCGTGTACCGAGGTCTCGCCCAACACCCCTGAGCGGGTGAGGAAAGTGGAATAAACGATGAGCAGGAAAGTGAGCAGGTAATAAGCGTAAGTAGCCCGAATGCTATGGTCGGTAGAGCGAGCCACCAAATTGGTGTGTATGCCCGCCACTAAGATAAGCCAGGGTACCAACGACATATTTTCTACGGGATCCCATGCCCAATAGCCGCCAAAGCTAAGCGCTTCGTAAGCCCAGGCACCCCCCATCAGTATACCTGTACCCAGTATGGCCCCGCTCATGAGGGCCCAGGGCAATGCAGGCTGTAGCCACTCGCGGTGGCGGCGCGTCCATAGCCCTGCAATGGCGTAAGCAAAGGGGATACTCGTAGACGCAAAACCTAAAAATAAGGTGGGCGGATGCACCGTCATCCACCAGTTTTGGAGCAGCGGATTGAGTCCCGTGCCTTCCAATAGCTCCACATAATTGGCGTTGGCAAAAATGGGGGCGTCCATGACGTCGCGCAGCAGCAGGGTTGGGTTGCTGCCTATGCGCATGGGGTCGTCGCCAAAGCCCACGTAAACCCCCAGGATCATGCTCGCCAGTATGACCTGTATGGAGCCCAACACAACCAATACATAGGGCTCCCACTGCCGGGATGAAAAGATGAGCAACATCCCCAGCACTACGTGCCAGAACATCCAGAGCAAAAAGCTCCCCTCCTGCCCCTCCCAAAAGGCGGAAAAAACATAGCGGAAGACCAAGTCGTCGTTGACATGCGCCTGTACATACTGATATTCGTAGTACTTGTTCACCATCACGTAGAACAACATGAGAATGACGCTTACCACACCTATACCGTGGGCCAGAAAGCCCAACCTCCCCATACGAAGCCACTGTTGGGCTTCAGCGCTTTCGGCCTCGCGGCGGGTAGCGAAATAATAGGAGAACATCGAAAAAAGTCCGGCTGTGAAAGCCAGAATAATAGCGGCGTGGCCTATCCGGCCAGGCCACAGGTGCTCGCCTGCGTACTGGATTGCTTCCGTCATGATATCAGCGGCGCGTGATTTAGTTTACTTGGTTTTCTTTGAGGTATACTTCCTCGTCTTTATACTTCGAGGGGCACTTCATCAGCACATCCGTGGCTACAAAGGCGTCGTCCTTCATGCGGCCCGTAAGTACGATCTGCTCCGATTGCTCAAAATCCTGCGGCTTGGGTTGCAGCAATACCACTTTACGCTCTTCACCTTTGGTATCGCGCAGGTAAAAGCTGAAGTAGTTGGGGTCTTTTTGGGGGTCGTAAGTCATTGCTTTATCTTTGGCCAATTGGCCGGCAATTTTAACCCGGTCGCCGCTCTCAATGGCGTCTGAAAAGTTGGAATAGGCGCTCAGATCGTCGGAAGCGGACAAAAATAACCCTAAAGCGATGGCCACCATAGCGGCGGCTATAACATAGATGCGTTTCATGGCTCTTAAACTTTACGCAAAGTTACAACAACCGGGGCAAGCCGTACGTAAGAATGCTGTCATAATCTGCATTTACTTAACATAACCGTTGGCCTGATGCCAGGAAAACGACTCCTGTATGGCCGTTTCAATGGGCGTTTGCGGCATTTCCAGCTCGCGTATGGCCTTAGCCGGCGAATAATACTGCCCGTCTAAGGCTATCCGGGCCGTTTGCAGGCTCAGCACGGGTTCTTTGCCCAGCAGTTTACCGCTTAGCGAGCCCAGCGCCCCTACCGTCAGTATACCCCAGTTGGGCATGGCGATGCGGGGCGGCCGCACACTCAACACCTCTGACA
>CAYOTJ010000281.1:0-1561 GCA_964406855.1 uncultured Saprospiraceae bacterium | reverse complement strand
GGCGATGTAGCACTCCCCTACCCTGCCTAAGCGCAGCGCATTGACGGCCGCCTTAGCTACATCGCGGGCGTGGGCAAAGTTGCGCCCCCCACGGGTGTATCCGGGCACTTTGCCTTCGTATACCGACAGAATCATACGCCCGGCGCTTGGACGCGCATCATAAGGGCCAAACATGAAGGTAGGGTTGATCACTATCACCGGCAAGCTGCGCTCATGGGCGTAGCCCAACGCCAATTCCTGAGCCTGGTGCTTAGAGTCGATGTAGTCGAGCCCATAACGAGCGCCCTGAAAAGGCGATTCCTCCGTGCCGGGCGCCTCCTTAGTCCCAAATCCAAACGACGAAGCCGAGCTGATATGCACTACCCGGCTTACATCCTCCGCTAAGGCCGCATCAAATACATGGCGGGCGCCATTGATGTTTACCCGTCTCACCAATTCCGAGCGTACCGGCCATACGCCCGTATGCGCCGCTGCGTGAATAACAGCTCCACACCCCCGCATGACCTGGCGCACGGCCTCAGCATCCAGCAGGTTGCCATAGACCCGCTCTACGGGTAGCTCTTTTAAGGTCAGCGAAGTCGTTTCGGGCAGTAAAAAAACTTTAACTTCATAGCCCTGATGCAGCAATTCTCGGGCAATGTTACTGCCCAGCAGGCCATCGGCGCCAGTGAGAAGAACCTTCATATTTTGATGTGTAGCGTAATAAAGGGCCGCAAGATAGGACGCAGGTTTGGGATTATTGCCCTCTGTGCTTCGGTTTTTGCGCCAGGCGGCTTACCTTCGCAGGGCAAAACTCAGCCCTCCATGTCTAATCTCGTGGTAGACCTCCGCAACGTGTACGTCCAACAAGCCGGTCGGCCGGTACTGCAAGGCGTCAACTTTCGCATATCCGCCGGCGAGTTCGTTTACCTCATCGGCAAAACCGGCAGCGGCAAGTCCAGTCTCCTCAAAACCCTATACGGCGCCTTGTCTCCAAATTCAGGCCAGGGGTTAGTGGCCGGCTACGATCTCAGTTCCCTCAATCGCAATTCCATACCGCTGCTGCGCCGCAAGTTAGGCATCGTCTTTCAGGATTTCAGCCTCCTCACCGACCGCAGCGTAGCCGAAAACCTGCGGTTTGTGCTGCGCGCCACCGGCTGGACCGACGCCGGCCGCATAGAGGCCCGGATCGCCGAAATGCTCGCTCAGGTAGGCCTGTCAGACAAAGGCAACCGCATGCCCCACGAACTGTCCGGAGGCGAACAACAGCGCGTAGCCATTGCCCGCGCCCTCCTTAACAACCCCGTATTGCTGCTGGCCGACGAACCCACCGGCAACCTCGATCCCGAAACCAGCGACGACATCCTCCTCCTCATGCGCCGCTTAGCCCAGCACCACCATACCGCTGTGCTATTTGCCACCCACGACTACCGCCTCCTCGAACACTTCCAGGCCCGCATCGTACGCTGCCTCGATGGTCGCATCGTCAATGAAGAAGAAATGCGCATTTGAGCATCCCGGGGGTGAGTTTTATCAGTTGCACATCCAGTTGCAAAGCCTACCTTTGGCCCCGTAATTGATC
>CAYOTJ010000280.1:0-5483 GCA_964406855.1 uncultured Saprospiraceae bacterium | reverse complement strand
TTCCACGGGGTGAACGAGCGCATACCGCTGCACCCCCTCACGCGGCTCCGCAGCGACGAGGAAGCCCAAATGTCCGGGCGCGCAGCGCAGGTAGGCGTTCGGGCAAGGGATGGAAGTGGTATGGCCTGATTTACCCCGTGGAATATACGCTTCGCTATTCCACGGGGTAAATCAGGCCATAAGAACGGACAGCCCGGCGCCGCCCGTGCCGCTTCATCGGGTTGATGTTATGCGGCGTGCCCCCAAAAAAAACAATACCCGAACCTGGCGGCATACCAGATTCGGGCGTTGTATCCTGACCTGCGGGCAGGCTGGCGCGTGAATGGCTTAGTTGGTTTTTTTGAAAATAAAGCGGGTGATGAAGATGCCCTGGCCGTCGTCGCCGCCGCCATCGCTTTCTACGCCGCTGGTGACAAAGGCAAGCTCCCAGCCGTCCATGGCCAATTGCTCCAATTTGCTGGAGATGACGGCATCGTTGGAGGCGATGTTTTGGAAGTTGATACCGCCGAGGCTAAAGAAGTTGAGGAGCTTGGTTTCGTTGAAACTCTCAATTTTGAGGTCCTGGCGGTCGATGTTGCCCTGGCTGCTGGTGCGGCCGTCGGTGCGTTGGGTGGTGTAGTCGCCGGCGTTTACATCCTGGGTTTCTTCGATGATGCGGGAGCGGCCGATGCCTGCGGGGATGATGGATTCGACCACCGTAACGACTTTGTATTGCGTTTGGGCGGCGGCGTCGGCGAGGAAGAACAAGCTCAAGGTGGCTGCAAAAAGAAGTTTTTTCATGATGGTTAAAAATTTACTGGGTTGTTTGTTACTGTAATAATGACAATAGAAACCCAATTGTTGGGCGAGGTGGCGGGATTTGGGGTTAATGTTTAGTTAAGGCTTAAAATCAAAATCCCGGATCGCTTTACAGCCGATCCGGGATTTTGATTGCCAGTTCTCCAAGCCAAGATTTGTGAATCTTGACTTGGAGAACTATAACGCAGCTGCGCTGCTTACGGATTATCGGTCGAGGCGTTGGGTACAGCGGCGCCTTGGGCCTGGTTGAGCAGGGGCAGGTAGCGGTCGCGCACCTGTCGGAAGGCGGGCATTTCGCTTTCCGGCAGCGGCTTGGCGGGTGGCAGGTCGAGGGCGAGGTGGTTGACCTGTTTGCCATTTTTCCAGAAGCGGAAGCATACGTGGGGGCCGGTGGCTAAGCCCGTAGAGCCTACATAGCCGATGACCTGTCCTTGCTCGACGCGTACGCCTGGGCGGATGCCGGCGGCAAAGCGCTGCATGTGCAGGTATTGAGTTTCGTATACGTTATCGTGGCGAATTTTTACGAAGTTGCCATTGCCGCCGCCTCGGGCAGCGGCCGTCACTGTGCCGTCGCCGACGGCAATGATGGGCGTGCCATAGGGAGCGGCATAGTCGGTGCCGTAATGGGGGCGATTGTATTTGAGCACAGGGTGGAAGCGCTTGAGGCTGAAGTGCGACGATATGCGCGAGTACTTCACGGGCGCCTTGAGGAAGCCCGACTTGAGGGGCTGGCCATCGGGGTTGAAGTAGCCTTTGTGCTGGCCGTTTTCGTAGTAGATGGCGGTATGCTCTTTGTCGCCGGTTTTATAGCGGGCGGCCTGCACCTGGCCTACGCCGGCGGGTTGGCCTTCCACATAGTTTTGCTCATAAACGAGGCGGAACTCATCGCCTTGTTTGATGTGGTGAAAGTCGATAGACCATTTGAGGGCGTCTTCCATTTTGTCGGTGAGTTCATAGCTGTAGCCGTTGCTCACCATGGTTTGCCACAGGGACGATTCTACTACGGCGCTGGCCGACGCCGTTTCGACGCTGGTGGGTCGCTTAATGCGCTCGACGGCCAGCTCGCCCTGAAGATCAAAGAGGATGTATTCGTAGATGGAAGGCTCATAAATGAGGTACTCTGCGGCACCCGTCGAGTCCTTGGTGAGGACGTAGAAGGGCTTATCGGGGCGCACATTGCGCAGGTCGAGTACCTGTGCGGCCAGCTCGATGAGCTTTTGCCGTTGGTCGGGGGCTATATTTTGATTAAGGAGGAGATCGGAAAGCGATTGTCCTCGTTCGAGTTTGCGTTCCAGTACCTGAAAAGTATCGACGGCAAATCCCCAGCGGATGGTTGGTTTCACGATGGGGAAAGCGGATATGGTAACCGGGGCGTCGGAAACGGACGCCGTAAGTTGATTGGTCGAAGCTTGTCCAAAATACAGCGCTGAAGCTGTAGCTATGGTCACGATGCCAACGGTGGTAGCGGTAACGAAGTTCGCACCGGTAACAACCCGCTTGAGCTTCTCTAAAAGCGGTTCGGAATTGTTCACCTCTCTCAGTCGTTTTATTTAGTACATCCGGGTCATTTGCGACCCAATATCCCTTTTGTTAGCCTCATGGCGGTGCAAATATATCATTAGCTGCATATTTTATCTACATTATTTTGTTAAAGTTGCCGCTCCGGCCAAAGATCGTACCTTTGCCTCAAATATGACTGAGCGTATGTCCCAACCTTCCAAGTACGAGCAGCGCGGCGTATCGGCCACCAAAGACGAGGTGCACGCTGCCATCAAAGGCATGGATAAAGGATTGTATCCCAATGCGTTTTGCAAGATATTGCCCGATGTGGCCGGGGCTGACCCCCTCTGGTGCAACCTCATGCACGCCGATACGGCGGGTACCAAAACCAGCCTCGCCTATCTGTATTGGCGCGAAACCGGCGACCTCGGCGTTTGGGAGGGCATAGCCCAGGATGCGCTGGTGATGAACCTCGACGACATGGCCTGTGTGGGTTGCACCGACGAGATCATCATATCTTCTACCATTGGCCGCAATAAGAACCTTATCCCGGCTGAGGTCATTGCCGCCATCATTCGCTATGCCGAGGCTTTCCGCGAGCGCATGGCCCAGGCCGGCGTGCGCCTGCACTTAGCAGGGGGTGAAACAGCCGACGTAGGCGATATTGTGCGCACCATTGACGTGGGCTATACGGCTTTTGCCCGCATGCGCCGCGCCGATGTGCTGGAGAACCACATTCAGCCTGGCGACGCCATTGTGGCTTTGGCCTCCTTTGGCCAGTCAACTTACGAGACGGCCTACAACGGCGGCATGGGCAGTAACGGTCTCACGTCGGCCCGTCATGACGTACTCGACCACGCCTACGCAGCCCGTTATCCCGAGAGTTTCGACCCCGCTCTGCCCGAGGCCGTGGTGTATACGGGCCGCCGCCGCCTTACCGACGAGATTACCGCCGACGGCCACACCCTCACCATTGGTAAGCTCCTGCTTTCGCCCACCCGTACCTACCTTCCCGTCATCAAAAAACTATTCAGCGAGCTCCGCCCCGTCATCAATGGCATGATACACTGTACCGGCGGCGGCCAAACCAAGGTGAGTAAGTTTGCGCCCGGCCTTACCATTGTCAAAGACAACCTCTTTCCTGTGCCGCCGCTGTTTACGCTCATTCAACAGGAGTCGGGCGCCGACTGGCGCGAGATGTATCAGGTCTTCAATATGGGGCATCGCTTAGAGGTATACCTGCCTCCGGCTCATGCCGCCGCCGTTATCGATATTGCGGCGGCCTTCGGCATCGAGGCGCGCATCGTGGGCCGGGTAGCGCCGTTCGAAGGCCATAGTGTGCAGCTCGATACTCCCTACGGATCGTTCAATTACTAAGCTCGCCTTCAACATGACGCGCAAAGACAAAGCCCGCGCCATTGCGGCCATATTGGAAGAGCTCTACCCGGAGACGCCCATCCCGCTCCGGCATCAGGATCCCTACACGTTGCTGGTAGCGGTACTGTTGTCGGCCCAATGCACCGACGAGCGGGTCAATCAGGTGACGCCCCACCTCTTTGCCTTAGCCGACACCCCCGGGGATATGATGCAGCAATCGGTGGAGGCCATCCGCGATATTGTACGCCCCTGCGGGCTGGCGCCCCGCAAGTCGCAGGCCATACACGAACTCTCGCGCATCATTGTGGAGCAACATGGGGGCCAGGTGCCGCAGTCGTTTGAGGCCCTCGAAGCGCTGCCCGGCGTAGGCCATAAGACGGCTTCGGTGGTGATGTCGCAGGCCTTTGGCGTACCTGCCTTCCCGGTGGATACCCACATCCACCGCTTGGCCCGGCGCTGGGGCCTCAGCGATGGCAAAAACGTGGAAAAAACGGAAGCCGACCTCAAAAAGCCCTTCCCCAAAGCCAGTTGGAATAAGCTGCACCTCCAGATTATCTTTTTCGGGAGGCAGCATTGTCCGGCCCGGGGGCATGACCCGTCGCGATGTCCGATATGTAGTAAATATGGAGTGGAGGAGTGAGTTGCGCGCTCAAAACGAACAAACCAAAGAAAGTTGAAGGACAGCAGGACAATCTTTCAAAGCAGTACACTAATGCGCCCCCGCGCTTGCGTTTAAGGAAGGAACCATTTCAATAAGGGATTTCGGCATGAGCAGATTGACAACGATGAGCCTGCTGGCGCTGTGGCTGGCAGCGCCCCTGTGGCTGGCGGCACAGCCCAACGGACCCCGCTTAAAAGGCGCGCTGGGTATCACAGATGAAAACTTGTTTGAGATGATGTTGTATACGGCGCCGGGCATTGGGAGCAATACCCGGCAGGATATGGAACATCAAAGCGTGAAGGCCTATCTGATGCCTATTCGCAGCCTGGGGCAGCGGGGCAACGACTGGAGCTACGCGCTGGCAACCTGCCTGGAGTTCTATGTGAACCTCAACAGCAATTATAAAGACAATCTGAGCCCCGACTACATTTCGCTGAGTATGCAGTCGATGGGGCAACGGCCGGGCATAGAAGACGGGTTGAAATTCTTAGCTTTACAAGGCGATGTAAGCGCGGCAATTGTGCCTTACGATGCCGCCAGCATACCGCCCAGCGTGTACGGCGCAAGGGTATACCGCATTGCCAACTTTTTGCACCTCTTCCGGGAAACCACCCGCCCCAAGCAGAAGACCTTTGAAGTAAAGCGAGCGCTGATGCGGGGCAATCCCGTACTGGTAGACCTGCTGGCCGATGCCGACTTCCGCCGGCAGCAGGGGCAGCACCAATGGACCCCCAACCCGGTGGCAGGCACACAGCGCTTTGCAGTGGTGACGACCGCCTTCGACGAGACGCGCCAGGCTTTTGAGTTGCGGTTGCCCTGGGGCGCCGACTGGGGCGTGAACGGACACATCTGGATAAGCTATGAGGACTTTGAACGGGCCGCCCAAAACGGCTATGTGATGGTGCCGGAGGCCGTAAACTGAGAAATGACATTGCTATGTTGGGTTGTCAAACCTTATTGGCGTAGGTTTGTTGCCCTCAACAAGCAAGCAATTCTACTCTATGCAACGTTTTGGCAAAACCGGTATACTCTTAGTTAACTTAGGCACCCCCGACGCCCCCGAGCGCGGGGCTGTGCACCGCTATCTTTCGCAATTTTTGATGGACCGCCGGGTGGTGGACTACAACTGGCTGGCGCGCACCCTGCT
>CAYOTJ010000279.1:3031-5501 GCA_964406855.1 uncultured Saprospiraceae bacterium | reverse complement strand
TGTCGCTGGGTATTGATGTGCGCTGGCGCAACCGGGCCATTGCCCAGCTTGATCCGCAGCAACACCGCCATATTTTAGATGTGGCTACCGGAACGGCTGACGTGGCCATGCAGACCATCCGGCGGCAACCCGGTGTTGAACACATAATGGGTATTGACATTTCAAACGAAATGTTGGAAATAGGTAGAAAAAAAATATCTCGCGCCGGTCTGACACAAAAAATTGAACTGCAACAGGGTGATTCAGAGAATTTGCCTTTCCCGGACAATACGTTTGACGCCGTTACCGTTGCTTTTGGTGTGCGCAATTTCGAGCATCTGGAAGCAGGCCTGTCGGAGATGCGCCGTGTGCTAAAACCAGGAGGACGACTGGTAGTGCTGGAATTCAGCAGGCCCAGGTTGTTTCCGTTCAAGCAACTGTTCAACCTTTATTTCCGGTATATTTTGCCGACCATTGGTCGGGTTACGTCAAAGGATCCCAGGGCTTACCGCTACCTCTATGAGTCGGTTCAGGCTTTCCCCGACGGCCCCGATTTTATGGCCATTATGACTAAAACGGGTTACAATTCAAGCCGATGCATCCCTCTTTCACTCGGAATTTGTTCCATCTACGTGGGCGAAAAATAGCCTTAACGCTGCTTTTTTTGGGCAACCTCTTAGCCGTTGCTTATGCGCAACCCAGAGGCGGCGGCAATTACAATTATTACGATTTTCAAGGCAAGTCGTACTATTTTGGTATTACGCTGGCGTTAAATTCCAGCAGCTATACGCCTTTCCCATCGCGCGACTTTATCTACAGCGATAGCATCCGGGCCATCACCTCTTTGCGGGGGCCCGGCGGAAATGTGGGTATCGTGACCAACCTCAAGATTGGGGAGTACTTCGATTTTCGCTTCCTCCCTACCCTATCCTTCTCCGAGCGCAGCTTGGTATATTCCAAAAACAGCCGCGTAACGGAAACCAGCCAGCGCACTTTGGCGTCGGTATTGGTTGAAATGCCCTTCCAGTTCAGATACAAATCGGCGCCTTTCCGCGATAAAAGGCTGTTTGTTCTGGCGGGTGTAAAGTACAGCTTTGACGTAGCCAGCGACTCGCGCAGCCGTCAGGCGGAGAGCCTTGTAAAAATTTCTCCCCACGATTTTGCGGTGGAATACGGCGCCGGCATTCAGATTTTTTCGCCTTTCTTTATCTTCTCACCGGAGATTAAAGTATCGCACGGCATTGGCAATACGCTGATTTTCAACCCCAACTTAGAAGAATCGACGGTATTGGAAAAGATTCTAAGCCGCACGTTCACCATTAGTTTCCACTTTGAGGGATAACCTGGCATCAGCCTGTTAAACGTCTTCTTTAGCCGCCCATTTTTCGGTAAAATCCATAACCTCAGGGAAAAACCGGACAAAATCGAGGGTGAGCATGGCCTCCTGTTCCAGCAGGCTCTCCCCTACCCCGTCCAGCAGGTCCGGCCGGGTCACGCGGTAGCGCATCCGCCTGAAAGTATCTTCTATGCCCGCTATGCTGCCATACTGCCTAAGCCAGCGGGCTTGCACCATATCATGTACCTGCGGCCTGAGCCAAACAGGCATAATATTCAGATTATCAGCAAGTAATTGATATGATTTCTCATGAAACTGCTCCATATTACCCAAGGGGAGCTGCTCCCACTGCCTGCTGAGAATATAGTCATAAAACACATCAATGACCACCGGAGCATACTTGCCGTGCCGGGGACGAAGCCGGGCTACGCCCTGCCGGATCAGGGGGTGGTTGTCGGTAAACATATCAATTTGGCGGTGTAGCGCCACACCGGCAGCCACTGGCGGCGGCAATTGGGCCACTTCCGGGTTGGACAAAAAATCGCCCAGGAAATTACCCAGCATGAGGTGATCTCTTCCACAAGACAAGACAAGATGAGCTAAAAAATTCATACCGAATGTTTACCTTTGCCCCCGTTTTGCAGCGGAGAGCCTTTTTCAACTACAAATACCGAATGCTTTTCGTTCAATCCAACCATTTATTCCCCAACGCCAACACCATTATATCATGGGCTTACAGTGTGGAATCGTCGGTTTGCCAAATGTAGGAAAATCTACGCTATTCAATGCGCTTACCTCTGCCAAGGCCTTGGCAGCCAACTATCCGTTCGCTACCAAAGAACCCAATATCGGCGTCATTACCGTGCCGGATCCCCGGCTCGATAAACTGTCGGAATTGGTTAATCCGCAGCGGGTTATCCCCACTTCGGTAGATATTGTAGATATCGCCGGCCTCATCAAAGGCGCCAGCAAGGGCGAGGGTTTGGGCAACCAGTTTTTGGCCAACATCCGGGAAGTAGACGCCATTGTACACGTTGTGCGTTGCTTTGAAGACGATAACGTCGTACACGTCGACGGAAGTGTCGATCCTGTACGCGACAAGGAAATCATCGACATTGAGCTTGGCCTCAAAGACATAGAAACGGTGGAAAAGCG
>CAYOTJ010000279.1:0-3021 GCA_964406855.1 uncultured Saprospiraceae bacterium | reverse complement strand
CAAGGTGCGCCGCGCCGCCAAAAGCGGTGAAAAGGAAGCCAAACGCGCCGTAGAGATTTGCGAGCACATCAAAACCCAACTCGAAGCCGGCATTCCGGCCCGCGCCATCGAGCTCGACGACGAAGGCAAAGCCTTGTTGGCCGACATGCTGCTCCTCACGGCCAAGCCCGTGCTCTATGTCTGCAATGTAGACATAGACGCCATACACGGCGGCAATGCGCACACCCAGCGCTTCCAGGCCGCTGTAGCCGCTGAAAACGCCGAGATTATCCTCATCAGCGCAGGCATCGAAGCCGATATTGCAGAGCTGGAAACCCGCGATGAGCGCATGGAATTTATCAAAGAGATGGGCCTCGACGAACCCGGCGTCAACAAAGTCATCCGCTCGGCCTACCACCTCCTCGATCTCATTACCTACTTTACGGCCGGAGAAAAGGAAGTGCGCGCCTGGACGATCCACCGAGGCTGGAAAGCCCCGCAGGCCGCAGGCGTGATCCATACCGACTTTGAAAAAGGCTTCATCCGCGCCGAGGTCATCCGCTACAACGATTTTATTCAGTATGGCTCGGAAGCCAAAGTAAAAGAAGCCGGCAAAATGAGCGTAGAAGGCAAAGAATACGTTGTACACGACGGCGATGTTATGCACTTCCGCTTCAACGTCTAACGCTCAGTCTGCCGGCTCCCCTGCCCTACTCCGCTATTCGCTCGGCCCGGAAACTTCCGTTTGGCTGATGCGAGATCACGGCTACCGGTTTGTCATTTTCTAAGATAAATTCAAACCGGTAGCCCTCAATTCCTTTGAGCTTAAACTCCGTATTTTGGTACGGTACCAGCTTAATTTCGGGTTGCCCCCCTATCTTAACCGTCAGTTGTCGCCCATTAGCCGTTACAGTAAACTGTTGTCCCTCAATCTCGTACTTTCCGGCCAACATTGCCAGGAAAGCAGGGTCTTTTAGTTGCTCCGAAGGCAAGCGCGTAAACTCAATGGCATTGGCCGTCAGCTCTAAGGGCATCTTCAGCGCATATACCAAGCCCGAAGCATCGGTGAGAAACTGCAACTCAACGTCAATTTCCGACGAAGCCTCCTTCCCTTTAAAGGTCTCAAAATGCCAGTGTGAAAGCGGAATGCTGAAATTGTAATAGCTCCCCAGCAATGAATCGCCCTGAAGCTTGATTTCCAGTATCCCGTACCCCGGGTGCTCGTACTTGCCTACATAAGCTTTAAGGGCGTGCGCCGGCCGGGTACCTGCCACCCGCCTCGCCTGGTTATCCTCATTCTTATCCTCGTCCTCGTCCTCATCCTCATCCGGGTACGCCAACCCAAACCAATCTGTCGGCTTCCGGTTCAGCAATACGTCCGTAAGCGTATAAGCCAGCGTATACGTCAGGCTGGTTCCGTTCATGTTCGAAAGAAACACCATGCCCAAATCGCTGTCGGGTATCATAAACACCAGCGCGCTAAAGCCGTCAATGTTGCCGCCATGCTCTACCACATACAGCCCGTCGTAGTTAGAGACAAACCACCCCAGCCCATACGCCGGATGTTTGATGGCCGGCAGGTTGATGAGGCCGCCCTCCATCACCATGTGCGGTCGGTGCATAAACTGCATCTGCTCGGCGCTGACCAACTCCTTGCCATCTATCGTGCCATTGCCCAATTGCAGCTTCAGCCATTGCAGCATATCCCGGGCCGAAGCATTGATGGAACCCGCCGGCCCAACGGCATCCAACGGATGAAAAGGCAGCCGCTGCACGCTGTCGCTTTTCATGCCGTAGCCATAGGCAAAGTCTAAGTTTTTCTCCATTTTGGCAATAGAGGTATTGGCCGTGCGCATACCCAGAGGGTCAAACAACCGGGTTTGCATAAAATCCTCCCAGCTCATACCGCTCAGCTTTTCCGTCAGGCAGCCGGCCGTCATATACATCAGGTTTTGGTATTGCCACTTCTCCCGAAACGAGACATTGGGCTCCAGATAGCGTAGCCGGTGATACAATTCTTCCCTGCTAAAAGGGGTTGCATACCACGCCAGGTCGTGCCGCGGCAGCCCGGAGCGGTGGCAAAGCAGGTCTGTAGCTGTCATCTTTTGAGTGGCGTACTCGTCATAAAGCTGAAAATCGGACATATAATCCCGCACGGGTTTATCCCATTCCAGCTTGCCTTCATCGGCCAGCATGGCCAACCCGGCCGCCGTAAAGGCTTTACTCGAAGAGCCTATGGCAAAGAGCGTGCGGGCCGATACGGGCCGTTTATCCTCCACATTTCGGTAGCCAAATCCCTTTTCCATCAACACTTCACCCTGGTAGATGATCCCTACGCCTAAGCCGGGCACGTCGGCTTTTTCGCGCAGCGAGTCGATAAGCCGTTCCATAAAAGCGACCTTCTGAGCCAGCAGTTCCTCCGCCTTTTCATCTTTGGGTCGCAGCCGCATCGGGAATCGCTGCCCCGCCTGCCGGAACGTTCCTTCAATCAGTTCCGGCTTTATTGCGCCCTGGAAGGAGGCATCGCCGGGCACTTCCGGCAAGCGAAAAGAAAGGCTGTCGCTCGTCACCCGCAGGTCGGCCAGCGCCATCTCCTTGATGCGCTGAGCCGGAATGTTGAGCCGGCCCGCCCAGGAGCCGTCTTTCTGCGCCTCAAACAGCAGACTCAATTCCAGCGCCGCGCCCGGCAGATCAATACTCCCCACCCACTCGCCCGCTAAGGGCGAGCCGGCAGATTGGGCCTGCAAAGTCGGCGCCATCCGTAGTAAATTTAACAGAAAAAGCAGCAGAAACGTCGCCGGCAGCTTAGCCGCCGGCCCAAGGGAAGCTCTCATGGCATTGGTTTTATTTGTTGTATAGTTCTCCAAGTCAAGATTCACAAATCTTGGCTTGGAGAACTATAAATAAAAGCACTATGCTCAAAGATAAAACAGCCCGACTAAAAGGACAAAAAAATGAGAGGGAGAGGCAGTTTTTATAGAAAAAGGTTTGGGGGGCTGGCGGGCCGGGCAGATATGGCCATCCATTGCATCGGCTCCCCCC
>CAYOTJ010000278.1:0-5524 GCA_964406855.1 uncultured Saprospiraceae bacterium | reverse complement strand
AGCCGAAAAAATAGCGGCGTCCATTTTTCACTCATCCTGACTTGGAGAACTATATCTACCGAGAGCCGCTTTTTTCGAGCAGGGCGATTTTTTCAAGCAACCAGGACGCGTTGAATGTTTTCTCTTTTAGGGCATCCACATCTTCTCGCAGCAATTGGAGCGCTTTTTTTTGACCAGGCAAAAGCTTAGCCAATTTTTTAGTGAAGTTGATGTAGTTTTTATACAACACCTTCCTATTTGATGCAATGTCGCTACGCCGCCTTAAAAAAGTGCTGAAGCTGTCTAACAAAGAAAGCAGAGCCTCATACTCTTCCGTTTCATAATAAGTTGCGATCAAAAGCATTTTAGAATTTAAGTTGTAAGACAAATCTTCATATTCTACATTTCTAAGTTGCTGAATAACATTTCCGTGTCTTTTTTGATAAAAATATAGCTGAGCATAATTATAAGACAGCGCATTGGCCCGATAAGATTCCGGAAGGTACTTTTGGTAGTTGTTGATGAAAGATTCCACCCATTCGTATTCGCCAATGCGCAACCCCGCTACCACCGTATTTCGGAAGTGCCAGGGAGAGAGCTCTTCATTTTCAATCAGGAGTTGGTTGTCGAGCAGTTTACTGATCAGGTTGAAGTACTCGCGCAGGAACTGCTGGTTGCCCTGATTGGCCTTTCCAAGGCAATAATTGATGGCGGAAGTATAGAGCTCATCCATGGCTTCCTTGTTGCTAAACAGCTTGCGGTGCTGGTCTAACAGTTCCACCAAATCAAAGTAGTGCTGCTCATTTTCCGGTTCGGCATACAGCAGGTAGATGTTGTAATAGATGGCGATGGAGGGGTTCTCTAACTTGCCGGTTTCTCGCAGCAGCGGGATGAGGTTTTCCCCTATATCCAATTGGTAATCAAATGTTTTGAGTAGTTTTCGGCTGTACACTAAGATGAGTAGGCGCAACTTTTCGAGCAGGTAAAAATCGTCGAGATGAGCCGACCACTCCTCTAAATTGGCCTTTTCGCCCCGCTTGTTTTCTAAGTCTAACAGATAGTGTACGGTCTTCTCCGTGCGGTAGCGGTCTAAGTAGTATTGGCTGTTGCGCAGCGGGTTCAGCTCGCCTTCTTTTACCAACTGCTGGTGCACATGCGGCACAAGGGCGTCAATTTTTTGCTCTTTTACGCTCTCGGCCAGCAGGTTCAGCCTCAGGTTGGGGTATTTGGCTAAGGCCTCCTGCACCAAGTGTTCCTCCAGCAATTTGAAGAGGTCAGACACGTATTTCCTAAAGCGCACGTCGTCATAATCCTTGCCGGGATTCAATTGGGCCCAGAGGGTCGTTTTTTCCAATTCCCCGGCGCCGGGCTCCACCGACCGGGCTACGTCGGCCAGCAGCAAATCCAGCAATTGGCCAATCTCCTCGCTCCGGTTGAAGTAGGGAGAAGCTACCAGCTTGCGCAGCCGGCGGTGCTCATTGCGGTCCATGTTGGCTAAGGCCTTGTATAACTTGGTTTTGCGCATGGCTGTGTGAGTTGGGAGGCAAATATACTACTTGCCGAACTACCTTAGGAAAACGATAAGGATGTGGGGGAATTTTTTTTTGGGCGTGCCCCCGCGCGCCAAAACACCCGCAAGGCGCCTTGGGGCGCCGGAAGGTGGAAGCCCGGCGCGCGCGGTCGGGTGTTCCGCTACTATGGCCCGGCCTTAGGGTTATCGCTCCGGATTGCCGCTACTTCGGGCCGGGCCATACCGCTGCACCCCCTCACGCGGGCCGATCGCTTCGGCAGGCAGGTTGGAATTAACCTTTATCGTTTTGGGTAATAGACTGATAATCAGTTGAAGTAAGGAGGGGATATGTTTAGCTGATGTTTTTTGCTGCAAACTGTTCAAAAAAGTGGTTAAACTATTGCCGGCGTTGGAGGAAAAAGCTTTACTTTAGCGTCTTGAAAGCAATGATAACGGTCGCCTTGCTTGTCGCCCCAGCGGCAGGCGCCAAAAACTAGAGTTCCATGAATGTAAATCTACAAAAACTTGTAGCTTTGCTTGTTGTGCTACTGTTGCCTGCCTGGCAATGGGCTCAGGAAGTATGGCTGCAAACCTATGAGAATACGCCCCTAACCTACCAGTTTGAGTCCAAACCGTTCAATCCAAACTGGAATCGCCAACCGCAGCACGGTACCGCTACCTTAGCCAATGCGGGCAACTACATGCGCCAGTTGACCTACACCCCCCATACGGACTATGTAGGCCGGGATACCATCCGCATCGTGCGTTGGCGGCAATCGCCCGCTACCCAATGGGTTTACCTTACGCTTTACATCGAAGTGCTGCAGGCCAATGTCAAAGCCTACCACGACTATGCGGTTACTACGGCGGGGCAGCCGGTATCTGTAGACGTGCTGGCCAACGACTTCAGCAGCAATGGCGTAAAGACGCTGACGGTCATTCCGGTGGTCAACAACGGTCTCGCCGGCTTCAATGCCGCTGCGGGTACCGTTACGTTTACGCCGGCGCCCGGTTTTTCGGGCTTGGCGCACCTCAACTACGTGTTGTGCAATGGCTTAGGCGATTGTGACGAAGGCACCCTCAGCGTATCGGTTATGAGCGATGGCCCCGCCGCACAGGATACCATCAAAGTTTTTACCCGTAAGAATGAGGCGCAGTTTATCCTTTCGCCTCCTGAATATACCCTGCTCGACGGCCCCGATCACGGGATTTTTGATCCGGTAGCAGACGTACCTACTTACACTCCTGATGAAGACTATGTTGGTCTCGACTATTTGGTCTTCGACAATGGTCTCAGCCAGACGGTTTTCGAGGTGGAAGTACTCAACCTGAAGGACAATGAATTTGCTTTCGACGACCGGCAGTACACCGTAGCCAACCAGGAAATTACTTTCGACGTGCTGGCCAACGATTCGCTGGGCGGCTGTTGGTCTTATGGCCAGGCTCAGTACGGTACGGTATCAGCGCCGTATCCCGGCGCCCCGCCCGGTTTGCTCACGTATACCCCGGCGCCTGGCTTTATCGGCGTCGACGAGTTCGTCTACATGTTGCATCCGCCCGGTTGCGCCGGGCCCGCCGAAACGGCCAAAGTATACGTTTTCGTGAGCAACTTTGAGCCCGATCGCTCGGTATTCGAAATGGCTACGCCCAAGATGACGCCCATCATCATCGGCTATAATGTGCCTGTAGGCACATTCAACTTCAGCGTAGCCCAACAGGGCGACCTGGGTACGGCGCTTTTTCTGGAAGGCATTGTCGATACCACCATTTATGGCGCCGCCATCACGGGCGAAAACATGCTCATCTACGTGCCCGACGAAGGTGTAAGCAGCGGCACAGATGAAATCGAGATCGTGTACTGCCTTATGGATCCTCAGGGCGGCTGCGCCGTGTCTAAAACGGTAAAGATATACATGGACATCCTCGACATTGGTTCTGGCGAGCAAGCGGCCTGTGTAGGTTCCTGCGTTTGGGCCGGCGACACCAATTTCGACGGCATCGTCAATATGGAAGACCTCTTGCCCATTGGTCGCGCAGTGGGTAAGATAGGTAAGCCTCGGGCCGACGCCAGTTTAGATGTCTGGTACGGGCAATACGCCGACGATTGGAGCGACCTCTTCGGCGCAGAGGAGACAGTAGACCTCAAACACATCGACGCCGACGGCGACAGTATCGTCACCGCCATCGATACCGTAGGCATTAATTTGTTCTACGGGCGCACTCACGCTATGGCGCCCCGGGCGCTGCCCTTCTCGCCTTTTGAGGTCAACCTGGAGGGCGATGTATTTGCCGAGCCGGGCGAGTTGGTGACGCTAAAGGTGAAAATTGGCATGCCGGGCACTCCGGCCCACAACGTCTATGGCTTTGTGTTGCCGTTCAACTACAGCCCCGATTTTTTTGTGCCCGAAAGCGTCAACATCAGCTTCGCCCCCAACAACTGGCTCAGCTACGACTCGCCGGTGCTGCACATGAAGCGCAATAACCTCTCCGGCCTGCTCGAAGCTGGGTTTACCCGCACCAGCGGCTTAGCCGCCAGCGGTTATGGCGAGATCGGCTCTGTAAGCTTTGTAGTGGTAGATGACTTGGGCGGATTCAGGGCAGATGAAGATGAAGTACTACTCACCGTAGGCGGCGGTTCGGGTATTGTGAGCGGCCCCAATGGCGAAACCATGCAGGTGAAAATCAATCCCTACCAACTTCGCATTCGCCTGCGGCAACAAGAGCCGGATCCCGCTCGCCAGGAAGACAAGTTGAGCGTATATCCCAACCCGGCTACCGACTGGCTTACCATCCGCCTCAAAGGTGGAGAAGTATTCGAGTCGGCGGCCCTGTATACCCTCACAGGACAGCGCGTAAGCCAGCTATCCGGTCTTTGGACCAATCAGGCCGAGATCAGCGTAGCTGCCTTGCCCGTGGGCATGTATGTACTGAGCGTAACGACGCCCTCCGGTGTCATCAACCGCAAAGTGGAAGTGATGCGTTAATAATAAGGCGTATACTTCGGGCGTTTTAAATGCAGGCGCATCACAGGGGGCCAAATGGCTCGTCAGCCGTGCGCCTTTCAACGAGCTTTATTTATTCGTGGAATTATATCATTGCTTTAGAAAGCCGTCCGGTAAGCCCGGCGGCTTTTTTTATGTGTTTTACAACAGGCCTGGGAGCCCGGAGTAGCGTTATGGCCTATCGGCTCAGTTGTGTTCGGGCCTTCATGGCTCGCAGTTTTCGGCTTTTTTGTTCGGACCAGGGGGCGCAGCGGTATGGGCCGGCCGGGGATTGGGGTTAGCATTGGAGCAAACCCAAAGCCGGCCCATAATAGCGGAGCACCCGGCGCCGCGCAAGATGATTAACTCGTGAATGATAAGCGGCGGGGCCCCTAATAATCTGGGCAAAGCTTGTCTTATACAGTTATGCTACGCGACAAAATGAGCCTCGATACCGGGAAAAGGGTAAATGCGACCGTTCCCTCAAGAAAAAAGCAAGGTAATTTTAATAAAATTAGAATGGTTATTTTTCACAAAAAAAGCCAAATAAGGTTTGTTTTTATAAGTATTATTTCGTTGCAGTGAGATTTTTTTTTCACAAATACCTTTTTTTGTCTTTGCTTAGCCTTGATTATTGCTACATCTTTGTAATGTCAAAAGAACATAACGACGCGGATGAAAGAATCCGTTGGTTATATAAGAGTAATGTTCATGGGATTATAATTGTTAGCAGCAAGTCGTTCAGACTTTTTTTGAACGACTTGTACTTTGAAAACCAACTTCCTCAAAATAAAAGAAGCCGATGTGGCAGCACCGGCTTCCATGCTCATGGGATTAACAAAAGGTTGAAGCACTAAAGACGCCTCAAAGTTAATCACAACTTCTTGATCATACAAGAGGTAGTAGGTTTTTTATGTGAAGATTTTGTCTTTCTAAGATATGTTCATGGGATTATGATTTTAAAAGGCGCTGAAAAGGCGCCTTTTTTATTTCCTGTCGCTGAGCGGTTAGTGGCGTCAAATTTTCGCTCATCGTAACTTGGAGAACTATAAAT
>CAYOTJ010000277.1:0-5582 GCA_964406855.1 uncultured Saprospiraceae bacterium | reverse complement strand
GCGATGGCAATCTCATAGTTGTCTGCTTGCTGCCAGCGGCCCGATTGAACGTGTACAGGCGCGGGGAGTAATACGATGCAGGCAAGCAAGGCGGCGAAGAGTAGTTCTACTTTGGGCAATTGCATTCGCTTTACTTTATCCTCGTTTATAAACGTTAAAAAATGGCGTTTATGGCGCGCTGTACGCGCAAAACCGCAAAAAAGCGTTACCGGATGTAGCGTTTTACGAGGGCCTTGGCCGCATCTGTTTGGTTATCAAATTGGTGCGGATTTAGTCGGCCATCCGGCAAACGGGTGATGTCGAGCAAAAAATCGCTGGCCACGGCAAAATTGTTGACGGGGTATTCAAAGGCGGCCTCGGCCCAGGTCTGCTGGTTTTCTACGAGGCACAGCCATTCGATGAGCGCGATGGCATAATCGCGGTGAGGGGCGCCTTTGAGCAGCCCGATGGGGCTGATGTTGTAGTAGTTGTTTTCCCCCACATCGTAGGGGATTTCAAAGCCGAGCTGTTTGGCGGCTTCCATGGCAGCGGGGTTTCCGGAGTATTTGTAGCGGTAGAATGCCGAGCCGCTCACTAAGGCGGCATCGGCCCGGCCGGAGGCCACGGCTTGTATCTGCTGGTAGTCGTTGCCTGTGGGAGCGTAGGCCAAGTTGGCCGCCAGATTCTCCAGCCATACCTGAGCCGTTTGGGCCGAGCGGGCGGCCGTGATGGCAGCCACCAAAGACACGAGGCCGCTGGAGTCGGGCGGACTGATAACTACGCGACCGCGCAACTCGGGCATAGCTATATCCTGATACCCCTGAAGGCGGCTGGAGTTTATGCGGTCGAGGCGGTATACATAGGCCATTGTCCAGCGGGTGAGGGGCGCCCACATCCCTTCGGGGTCGAGGTATTTTTCAGAAAACTGCTTCTCGAATATCCCTGCGCGAAAAGATTGCAGCAGGCCCCTGCGCTCGAGTTCTTTCATCTGAGCCAGGTCGGCGGTGATAACCAGGTCGGCATCGGCCAGGCCATTGCGATCGACTTCGGCCAGCAGCTCGCCATACGACATGGGTATTACCTCCACGGCGGCTTGGGCGCGCTGTTCAAAAGCTTTGAATATCTGCTGATCCTGCACCATGTTGCGGTGAACATAGATGCGGACGCTGTTGCGGGCGCCGGCAGCGCGGGTGTTGCCTGCGCTGCCACTGTCTTTGCTTCCATCTACCATGCAGGCAGAGAGGCAGGTTGTTGCCAAGGCGCAGCACAGCCATAGCCAGGGCCGAATGTTGTTTACGCTCATTGCTCGTATCGTTTATATCCGGCGGAGCCGGAGCCATTTGGTTTGTATGCGGGCGGCGCTATTTCACCGTCCAGCCGTTTTCCACACCTTGGGCGGCGCTCACAAAAGTCAGTTTGCCGTCGCCGTCTTCAGCCGTCAGGATCATCCCCTGGCTGACGATGCCCCGCAGTTTGCGCGGCGCCAGATTGGCCACTACAAGCACCTGCCGGCCCGTGATGTCGGCCGGGTCGTAATGCTGGGCTATTCCCGAAACGATGGTGCGGCGCTCGCTGCCGAGGTCTACTTCTAACTTCAAAAGCTTATCGGCGCCGGCTACGCGCTCGGCGGCTACGATGGTGGCGGTGCGCAGGTCGAGTTTGGCGAAGTCGTCATAAGTGACGTCTTCTTTGAAAGCCGGGCGGGCCGGGCCCTGCTCGGCGGACATGATGGCGGCTAATTTTTCCTTTTGGGCTTCGATGATCTGGAGGCGGCTGTTGTCGTTGCGATCCATAATCTTGGGAAAGAGCACTTCCACTTCCCCAATGCGGCAGCCTGCGGGCAGCAGCGGCCTGCCATCGTAGAGCGCATCTACGGCGGCCCCGAAGTCGCCCCGCTGTACGGGCGCCAAGCCCAGCAGTTTGCGCAGACGGGGGGAAGTAAAGGGAAGGAAAGGCTCGATGAGCACGCTCAGCAGGGCCGTTACCTGTAGGCTGGCGTTCATGCAGATATGGATGCGCGAATCATTGGGATCGGTCTTATAGAGGGCCCAGGGCGCCGACTCCTGCAAATAAACGTTGCCCCAGGTGAACAGTTCCACCAAGGTAGCGGCAGCTTGCTTGAAGTTGTAGGTCTCCAACTCCTGGGTGTACTGATAAACCAACTGGCGCACGGGGGCCAGTACTTCGCCGAGGTCGGCGCCGGCTTCGGGCACTATACCTTCATAGTATTTGTGTGTGAGCGTACCCACGCGATTGACGAAATTGCCGAGCTTATCGGCCAGCTCTTTGTCGTAGCCCTCAATGAATTGGTCCCACTTGAAGTCGGCGTCGCCATTTTCGGGCAGGTTGCGGGCCAGCGTCCAGCGGAGGGCGTCCTCTGCGTTGGGAAAGTTGGCGAAGTCGGCTAAATACTCGTGTTGCTCTATACCCCAACCGCGGCTTTTGCTAAACTTTTGGCCCTCAAAGTTGAGGAACTGGTTGGCCGGTACGTTTACGGGCAGGTTGTAGCCGCCGTAAGCCTTGAGCATAGCCGGGAAGATGATGCAGTGGAAGACGATGTTGTCTTTGCCGATGAAGTGCACCAGTTGGGTATCGGGGTTGCGCCAGTAGTCCTCCCAGTTTTTGCCGTTTTCCAAGGCCCACTGCCGGGTGCTGGAAATGTAGCCGATGGGCGCGTCGAACCACACGTACAACACCTTGCCCTGGGCTTCGGGTATGGAAAGGGGTACGGGTATGCCCCAGTCGCGGTCGCGGGTGATGGCCCGTGCCTGCAGGCCTTCGTTGAGCCAACTGAGGCATTGGCCCAGCACGTGCTTGCGCCAGGCGCGGGCGTCGTGGTGAGCTTGACCGTCGAGCTCGCCAGTTTCGAGCCAGTGGCGCAGCCAGTCGGCGTGTTTATCTAAGCGAAAGTACCAGTGCTGGGTTGATTTCAGCACGGGCGGCTGGTTGCTGAGCGTCGATACGGGGTCGATGAGCTCTAAAGGCGACAGGTCGGAGCCGCAATTTTCGCATTGGTCGCCGTAAGCTTCCTTATGGCCGCAACGCGGGCAGGTACCTTTGATGAAGCGATCGGCCAGAAACTGCTGAAAGGCTTCGTCGTAGTATTGCTCGGAGGTGCGCACCTCAAACTCATCGCCTTTTTCGTGCAGGCGGAGGAAGAAGTCCTGGGCTGTTTGGTGGTGTAGCGGCTCGCTGGTGCGGTGGTAGTAGTCGAAGGAAATGCCCAGCCGTTCGAAGGTTTCTTTGTTGAGGCTATGGTATTTATCGATGATCTCACGGGGTGTAATGCCTTCTTTTTTGGCCCGGATGGTGATGGCGGCGCCATGTTCATCGGAGCCGCATACCCATACGACGTCCCGATCCATACCCCGCAGATAACGCACAAAGACATCGGCAGGCAGGTAGGCGCCGGCCAGGTGGCCCAGGTGGAGGGCGCCATTGGCATACGGTAAAGCTGAAGTAACGAGATAACGAGACATAATAAACAAGGAGGATGGTGAAAAAATCCGGCGGCAAAGGTAACAACTTGTTCGGGAATCCGGCCATACCCCTCCAAGGTTCTGCTTGCAAACAAGGTCTTAACGCCTAACCAACCTTTTTTGCTCCCGGTTGTCTACTTTTGCGCATTCAAACCGCAAATATGAGCGACCCCCGCCACATTCGCATCGAAGACTACGACTACGACCTCCCCGAGGAGCGCATTGCCCGCTATCCATTGCCCCAGCGCGATGCCTCCCGGTTATTGACGTATAAAGACGGCCACATCGAGTCAGACACGTTCCGCAACTTAGGCAACCGCCTTCCGGAAGGCAGCCTGCTGGTGTTCAACGATACGCGGGTCATTCACGCCCGGCTCAAAGCGCAACTGCCGGGAGGCGGCGTCGTGGAGGTGTTTTGCTTAGAACCGTTGGCGCCTGTGGAGTATCAGCTCAACTTTTCGAGCACCCGGCCCGTACAATGGATATGCCTCATTGGCAACAACCGCAAGTGGAAGAGCGGCGCGCTCAGCATAGCGCTACCCCGGCCCGGCGGCGGCGCGCCCCTTAGCCTGCACCTCAACAGGGGCGACCGGCAGCACGACGGCAGCTTTGCCGTGGGTTTCACCTGGGACGATACCTCCTTGGCTTTTGGCGAGTTGCTGGCTCAGGCGGGCCTCATTCCGCTGCCGCCTTACCTCAACCGCGAGGCCGAAGCCGACGACGAAGACCGATACCAGACGATCTATGCCCGCACCGAGGGCTCGGTAGCGGCGCCTACGGCCGGCCTCCACTTTACCGACGCCATTTTCTCCGAACTCGCCCAGCGGAACATCCATCGTAGCTTTGTAACGCTACACGTAGGCGCGGGCACTTTTCGGCCGGTGAAGAGCGACACCCTCGCCGACCACGACATGCACCGCGAAACCATCGATGTGGGTCGGGCGCTGATTGTACAATTGCTAGAGCAATTGGAAGCAGGGCGCCCCATCATTCCGGTGGGCACTACCAGCCTGCGCACCCTCGAAAGCGTGTACTGGTATGGCGTGCAATGCCTGCAAGGCCGCGCTCATGAGCCGGATGAGCTGTTTATCGGCCAGTGGGAACCCTACGAGCCGGCCCATCAGGGCATTTCAGCCATTGAGGCGCTGCGGGCGGCGCTCCGCCGGCTCCCCTCCGACGGGGCGCTGCGCGGACAAACGCAACTGCTCATCGGCCCGGGCTACCGCTATCGGCTTGTCGACGGCCTGATTACTAATTTTCATCAGCCGCGCAGCACCCTGCTGCTGCTGGTAGCCGCGCTCATCGGCGACGACTGGCAAGCGGTATACGAATATGCGCTGAACCACAATTACCGCTTTCTCAGCTATGGCGACAGCAGCCTGCTCTGGCGGCGGTCTTGAGTCGGCCGGCGCTATTTCTTCAGGTGGGTTTCAAACAGGCGGAAAATGCGCTTGTACTCGTCGGCCCAACTGCTGGCTTCAATGAAACCGTGGTCTTCCACCGGGAATATGGCCATCTCCCATTGGTTTTTGCCCAATTCTATGAGACGCTGCGAAAGCCGCACAACGTCCTGAAACTGCACGTTTACATCCACCATGCCGTGTAGCATGAGCAAGGGCTTTTGCAGGCCCTCGGCATAATAAATGGGCGACGACCGCCGGTAGGCTAAGCTGTCGGTAACCGGGGTATTGAGGATGTTGGCCGTGTAGGGGTGGTTGTAGTGGGCCCAGTCGGTAACCGAACGCAGCGCGGCGCCGCAGGCGAATACGTCGGGCTCCTTAAACAGGGCCATGAGGGTGATGAAGCCTCCGTAGCTGCCGCCATATATGCCAATGCGCTGCGGATCGACGCCCAGTTGACGGGCCAAATAGCGGGCGCCGTCTACCTGATCGTCCAAGTCCTTGCCGCCCATGTGCCGATAGATGGCAGTGCGCCAGTCGCGGCCATAGCCTTCGCTGGCCCGATAGTCGATGTCGAGCACGGTGTAGCCCCTGTCGGCTAAAAAATGATGGAACATATACTCCCGGTAGTAAGTGCTCCACCAGTGGTGTACGTTTTGCAGATAGCCCGCGCCATGCACAAAGATGACGGCCGGCGGGGCGGTAGAGCCGGGCAGGCACCTGG
>CAYOTJ010000276.1:4164-5583 GCA_964406855.1 uncultured Saprospiraceae bacterium | reverse complement strand
ATAATACTATTTTTGCTTGCCAAAAGTAACCGTTTGCATGGCCAAATTCAGGACAAACCACGCCCGCAACAGCTCGTCAGGAGGCGGGGGTATGATGGTTAAGGTGGGCATTTTCAGCGCGCTCGTAGCGGGTCTGTACTACATCTTCCAGCTTTTTTCAGGCGAATCTCCTACGGTATCTGATGCGCCGGCATCGGGAGTGCGCGACAAGCCGGCTCAGACAGAAAATCGGATTGCCGAGGATTATCTGCCCAGAGGCAGCCGGGGTCAGGTTATTGCGTATAGCCGCTACTATCTGAGCTATAATGAAAGCCATGAGCAGGCCGACTGGGTTGCCTATGTGCTTAGCCGCGACGATTTAGCGGGCGAGATGAACCCTCGGGAAGATAATTTCTTGCCAGACCCTCGTGTAAAAACGGGTTCTGCCACTCCCGACGATTATCGGGGTTCGGGTTACGACAGGGGGCATTTGGTTCCTGCGGCCGATATGGCTTATGATGCCCATGCTTTAGCAGAAACCTTTTTTATGAGCAACATCAGCCCGCAGGCCCGCGATTTCAATCAGGGTGTATGGCGGGAGTTGGAGGAGCTTACCCGCAATTGGGCGCGTCGTTTTGAGGAGCTTTATATAGTGAGCGGCCCTGTATTGAGTCGAAAGCCGAAAGGCGCAATTGGGCGGGAGAATGAAGTGAGCGTTCCGATTGCTTATTATAAGGTGTTGTTGGATGCATCGGAGCCGGAGCAAAAGGGCATTGCTTTTATCATTCCCAACGAGGTGAGTTTTGAGCCTTTGACCCGTTACGCCGTTTCCATTGATGAGGCGGAAGCGCAGACAGGTTTCGATTTTTTTCCGGAGGTCATGCCCGATGCGGTGGAAAAACAGTTGGAGGGCCAGTTCAACATTGATTTATGGCCTTTTAGTAAGCAGAAGTACGATCTGCGGGTTAATAAGTGGAATAACGTAAACAATTAAGCCGTTTGAGGTGGTGCGAAATGCGCGCAGATGGTGCATCTTTGCAATTATTAATGGCTTTTAACGGAAACAAGCAATATGTCGAAGCAAGCCCAATTTTCAGCGGTTATCCAGCAGGGATACCAGTTCAAAGGGGAATCTATTGTATTGGGTACGGCTATGCTCGATGGAGAGGCGCTGCCCGGGCAGTTGGTGAAAGCCCCGCTTAAAACGATGAACCGGCATGGCCTCATTGCCGGCGCTACGGGTTCGGGTAAAACAAAAACCCTCCAGATACTTGCCGAGCAACTATCTCGTTTTGGCGTCCCGTCTTTGTTGATGGACATCAAAGGCGACCTCAGCGGGGTGGCTGTCCCTGGAGAGTCGAATGCGAAAATTGACGAGCGACATGGTAAAATTGGCGTTCCTTTTACGGCATCGGGCAGCCCGGTAGAGCTTTTGAGTCT
>CAYOTJ010000276.1:0-4154 GCA_964406855.1 uncultured Saprospiraceae bacterium | reverse complement strand
ATCTAATGAGAAAGGAGCGCGCCTTCGGGCCACGGTATCGGAATTCGGGCCGGTGCTTTTTTCCAAAATATTGGGCCTGAACGATACCCAAGGCGGGGTGGTGGCCGTAATTTTCAAATACTGCGACGATCATAACCTGCCGCTGTTGGATCTGGGCGATTTTAAAAAGACGCTCCAATACCTCACCAATGAAGGCAAAGAGGCCATTGAGCAGGAATACGGTTTGATCTCTTCCGCTACGGTGGGCGCCATTATGCGCAAGGTTGTGGAGATGGAGCAACAAGGGGCTGAGGTGTTTTTTGGAGAGCGTTCTTTTGAAGTGGACGATCTTTGCCGGGTGAATGAGCAGGGTAGGGGGATAATCTCCATTGTACGGCTTACCGACATTCAGGACCGGCCCAAGTTGTTTTCTACGTTTATGTTGCAGATGCTGGCCGAGATATACTCCTCTTTCCCTGAGGCGGGCGATCTCGATCAGCCCAAGTTGGTGATGTTTATAGACGAGGCGCACTTAGTTTTTTCGGAAGCCAGTCAGGCGCTACTCGACCAGATTGAAGCCATTGTCAAGCTTATTAGATCCAAGGGTGTGGGTATCTTTTTTGTTACCCAAAACCCGGCCGATATACCGGAAAGCGTGTTGAGCCAATTGGGTCTCAAAGTGCAACACTCGCTCAGGGCGTTTACGGCTAAAGACCGCAAAGCCATCAAATTGGCGGCTGAAAACTACCCGGAAACCGATTACTATCAGGTGGACCAGCTTTTGACGGAGCTGGGCATAGGCGAGGCCTTAGTGACAGCCCTCAATGAAAAAGGTATCCCCACGCCGCTGGCCCACACCTTGTTGCGTGCGCCGGAGTCGCGTATGGACGTGCTCACGGATGCGGAAATCAGCAGCCTGATCAATAAATCGTTTCTGGTGCGCAAGTACAATGAAGTTATTGACAGGGAGAGCGCCCACGATATACTGAGCCGCAAGATTGAAGAAGCCCAGGAAGAGGCTCGCCAGCAGGAAATGCGGGAGCAACAGGAAAAAGCGCGAGCCGCTACGGCCCGTTCTTCTTCCGGCAGCGGAAGCTCGCGTTCTACCCGCGAGGAGAAGACCACGCTTGAAAAAGTTATCAATAACCCGACTACCCGCCAGATTGGGCGCACCATAGCACGCGAACTGACGCGCGGATTGTTGGGCGTATTGGGGTTAGGCGGTAGGCGTAAACGGTAATGGGGCGATCAACATCTGTTTCGGTGGCACATGAGGTTGATCTGAAACCCTACCATACCTTTGGCGTTGAAGCTAAAGCGGAGGCCTTTGTATCGGTGAGTAGTGTTACCGAAGTATTGGCTGCCGTCGATGCCTACGGAGGCATGCCCGGATTGATACTGGGTGGCGGCAGTAATATTCTGCCATTGGGGTATGTGCCGGGCTTGACCCTTCACAACCAATTTGGTGGAATTGAGGTAGCTGCAGAACAAGCGGATTGGGCCTGGTGGTCGGTAGGCGGGGGCGTTGTTTGGCATGAATTGGTTATGGCCAGCCTGTCGGCCGGCTTAGGCGGATTGGAAAACCTGGCGCTCATCCCTGGTTCGGCAGGCGCGGCGCCCATCCAAAATATTGGCGCTTATGGAGTGGAGTTGAAAGATGTATTTTCCCGACTGGAGGCGCTGGATATCATAACTGGAGAAACGGTTGTTTTTGAAGCGGCCGATTGTCAGTTTGGCTATCGAGACAGTTATTTTAAGAAGGAAGGTAAGGGGCGGTATTTCATTACCCGCGTGGTGATAAAGTTGTCTGTGAAAGACCATTTGATTCGGACGGAATATGGCGCCATCCGGGACGAATTACAGCGCGGCTATTCTCAGTCTTATCCTCAGCCACGGCCACAGGACATTGCCAGGGCTGTCATTTCCATTCGCAGTAGTAAGCTGCCTGACTGGCGGGTATTGGGCAATGCCGGGAGTTTTTTCAAGAATCCGGTAGTACCCATTGAGGCGGCCGGCCGCATCCGGGAGGGCTACCCGCAGGCGCCCGTTTATCCGCAATCAGACGGAACGGCGAAGTTGGCAGCGGGGTGGCTGATTGACCAATGCGGCTGGAGAGGGCAGAGGCGAGGTCAGGCTGGTTGTTATGAAAAGCAGGCCCTTGTGCTGGTCAATCATGGAGGGGCGACGGGCGCTGAAATCCTCGCTTTGGGGGATGCTGTTGCAGCCAGTGTTTACGAGCGTTTTGGCGTGGCGCTTGAAAGAGAAGTGAACGTCGTTGGCCAATTGGCTTGAATACCCCGGTCATCGTATTATCTTTGCGTCCAAAACAGGGTATGTACTTATTGCTGATCAGCATTGTCATTGGCTTGTTTGTGGCCATGTTATTTCTGAACGTGTATTTCAGGGTCAGGGTGCTCAAAGCCTATAAAGTATTGGTTCAAAACCGGGTAGAATTTGATGCCATTCACGTGTTCAATCGCCGGAGATTGGAGGCGGAAGTGCTTCCGCGCTATTCGGCTGATTTACAGGATGCCATTAGGGTATTTATCAGACACATCCACTTTTCCATTCGCATGGCTACGGTATTGGTGACCTTGATCACGCTCTTTGGGGCCGTACTGATGTACTTCAGGGATTAATTATACAGTTTTTCTACTAAATTTGCTTCGCTTTGTCGTTTTCCTTGCCGACAAGCATTTGAGATAGAGCCGCGGGCCATTTATGGGCCGGTTGTGCGTTTTTTAGTCATTAGCAAACAGCAACTATATTCATGCTTCGTATCGGCGTTCTTGGCGCAGGCCATTTGGGCAAAATCCATCTTAAGTGCATACAACTTGCTCAGGAGACTTATGAATTAGCGGGTTTTTTTGATCCGGATGCCAAAACTGCTGCCGCTGTATCGGAGCAGTTTGGAATCAAGGCATTTCCGGATGTTGCGTCGCTGCTGGATGCGGTTGATGTGATTGACATTGTTACGCCTACTACCACGCACTACGCATTGGCCAAGCAGGCATTGGAAGCGGGCAGGCATGTATTCATTGAAAAGCCGCTCACCCATACGCTGGAAGAGGCCCGCGAGCTATTGGCGCTCACAGGCGCGAAGGGAGTAAAAGTGCAGGTAGGTCATGTAGAGCGATTTAATCCGGCGCTACTTGCATTAGATGAGGCAGATCTGAACCCGATGTTTATAGAGGCGCATCGATTAGCTGTTTTTAATCCCAGAGGTACGGATGTTTCGGTGATTTTGGATCTGATGATCCACGATTTAGACATTGTGTTGAGCCTGGTGAATAGCGATGTTATTCACGTAAGCGCCAATGGCGTGGCGGTGGTAAGCGATACGCCTGATATTGCTAATGCACGCATCGAATTTGCCAATGGATGTGTAGCCAACCTGACGGCCAGTCGGATATCGCTCAAGCAGATGCGCAAAGTGCGTTTATTCCAAAAAGACGCCTACATCAGCTTAGATATGTTGGAAAAGCAGGCTCAGGTGATCCGGTTGTTTGAGCCAGGCGGCGCAACTCCTCCGGAAACGGGGCAGTTGATGGAGCTGAACACGCCTCAGGGAGAAAAGCTCATCCACCTCGATATGCCGGCCATTGAGCCGGTAAACGCCATTCGGATGGAACTTGAAACCCTGGCGCATAGCATAAGCCAAAATGTTCGACCCAAAGTGAGTATAGAGGATGGCTATCGGGCACTGGAATTAGCCCAGCGCATTACAGACGCCATTGCCTCAAACCTGAGCAGGTTGGAATCTGTCGATTCATCAAACTCCAAATAGCTATGAAAACATTAAAATTGAATGTGATAAGCCTCTGTTCGTGGGGGCTTTTGGTTGTCTTACTGGGTAGTTGCGATATCATCAACCCTGAGGAGCCTACGCCGGCCTATCTTTATATTGAGCCGTTTAGTTTGACAACTGATCTTGAATCAGAGGGGACAGACGATGAGAAGATTACGGAAGCTTGGGTGTTCATAGATGGCGCTTACCAGGGCGCCTACTCGCTCCCGGCTTTGGTGCCGATACTTGCCTCTGGCGATACGGAAGTGCGGGTAGAGGCGGGTGTTCGGGAAAACGGCTTGAGCGCCACGCCGGATATTAACCCATTTTTTGAACCGTTTCGGGTGCAGCTCAATCTTGCGCCAACTGAGATAGACACCATTAGGCC
>CAYOTJ010000275.1:3716-5586 GCA_964406855.1 uncultured Saprospiraceae bacterium | reverse complement strand
GCCCCGCCTCCATTGCGCTCCCGCTCGCGGCGGCGCTGCTCGCGGCGGCGTTTCGCCGGCCGCTCAAAAATGTCGTATCGCTTCGCTACAATATAGCGCACGCTTACGGCCGTCTGGGAGTAAAAAGTCTGGCTGCCGCCCGATACGTTGATGGCAGGCTTGAAGTCGTAGGAAATATTGATCCGGGGTAGCGAAATCTCCCCGCCTACGATCATACTTATCCCAAAGGGGTCGGTAGCATCCGGCTCATTGGGATCGGGCGTGAGCCAGCCTTTGTGTACGCCGGCGCCCGCATACAGGTTGAGACGCCGGGTGATGAGTGGAAAATTTTGCTCAGCCAATAGCGTGATCATACTTTCTTCGCGCTGTAGGCTCGACTGAACAATGGCCTCCAAGGTAAAGTTTTCATCCACCGGAGGCAGACGCAGTTTGGCAGTTACCCCCCACTCGGTGCCCAAGCGGAGGCCAAAAGCAAAATCGTACGATTGGGCGCCTAAGCGCACACAAGCCGGCCCACAGAGGCTGGCAAAGAGGAAGAGATAAATATTCAGTTGCTTCATGCCGGCAGAACGATTGACGGCGCAAATGTAGTATATGGATCAACGCACTTTTCGATGGGGCGTCATTGGATTGGGGAAAATGGCCCACCAGTTTGTCAGCGACCTCAAAATACTGCCCAATGCCCGCCTGACGGCCGTAGCCGCCAGCGACGCCGGCCGCGCCCAGGCCTTTGCACAGCAATATGGCGCTCCCTTTGCCTATGGCAGCTATGAGGGCATACTCAACTGCCCCGAACCCCTTGATGTGGTATACATCGCTACACCCCACGTCAGTCATGCCGCCCTCACCATGATGTGCCTACGCAATGGCCTGCCCGTACTCTGCGAAAAACCCTGGGCCATGAACATCGCCGAAGCCGAAGATATGGTTGCTACGGCTCGGGCTCAGGGCGTATTCCTCATGGAGGCCCTCTGGACCCGGTTTTTGCCCACTACCGCTAAAGTTCTCGACCTCATACAGTCAGGCGCCATCGGGGAGGTATTGGGGCTGAAAGCCGACTTTGGCTTCCCCCTCAAAACACCGCCTCCCGAGCGCCTTATCCGCCCGGAACTGGGCGGCGGCGCCCTGCTGGACATAGGCATATACCCTGCCTTCCTGTCGTTGCTGCTCATGGGTTATCCCGCCGACATCAAAGTCAGCACCCGCTACGGAGCCACGGGCGTCGATGTAGATACCGCTGCCCTACTTACTTACCCCAACGGCGCTCTGGCCCAGTTGCACGCTACGCTGCTGGCCCGCACCAAAACGGAAGCCTTCATCTATGGAAGCGAAGCTACCCTGCACTGGCATGGCCGCTGGCACGAGCCTTCTGGCTTTAGTATTCTGCGCGAAGGCCGACGCCCCGAAAATTTCTTCTTCGACTACCCCTCCAAAGGCTACCACTACGAAGCCGAGGCGGTACAGCAGTGTCTTGCGCAAGGGCTGTTGGAATGCCCCGAGCTGCCGCTGGCGTTTAGCCTTGAGCTTAGTCGGTTGTTGGCTGCACTACGCGTTTAAAGCTCCCCAAATCCCTGTTCCCGAAGAATGCGCAATACCTCCTCTTCGCGGGTAGCAGCGATGAGGGCTATGGTTGGCACGGGAAGGCCTTGCTTATAAGCATTAACGATTACCAACAACCGTCCTTCTTCAAATCCTTCCGCACGGCCCTCCGCACGGCCTTCCATCTTAGCGGTTTTGAGCACATCGTAGGAAATGCGGCGGTTCTTGACGTGGGCATCGTACATAGCCTTGGCCTCTGCGTCCATGCTGTTGTAACTGAGAATTTTTTCAGCCTTCTCCAGGCCCGGGGCAGTAAAGTTTTCTGGAAGAC
>CAYOTJ010000275.1:0-3616 GCA_964406855.1 uncultured Saprospiraceae bacterium | reverse complement strand
ACTGCAATTCTATGATAATAAGTTCTTTATGCTCGTTTTCGCATAGAATATCCACCGCATTAGCCTTATCGTCTGAGTCGGTTTTATTGCTTTGTGATTCGGGTATATTAATGATGATTATCTGCTGGCGCAGCAATACCGTCAGGAAGCCTTCCAATACTTCGTAATTGGCCTTTTGGCGCAGCAGCCTTTTGATAGCCCAGTCGAAACTCACTAATGGGCGGATTTCGTTCATTTAAATAAAATTTGCTACAAAAATAGGATGTTTTTACTGCCGCTGCAAGGTTAAGATTGGCCCGCATTATGCCAAAAATTTTATTTAAGCATACCGCATGCCGTTTAAGGTCATTCTATAAGCAACAAAATATCCGTACTTGCGTAAAAGACTATACCCCGGCATATCAAATTTACCTGGCAGAGACTTAAAGAACTACAAATTCCGGATGACAGGCTTATCTTTGCCTATGATTCCCAAATAAATAACTAACCGTGCGAACACTACACTTACGTTACCTTATGGTATTGGCCCTCTGGCTACCGGGGCTTACCATTGGCCTTTGGGCCCAAAGCGATGGCGAAGCCCAGATACGCCAATTAGTGGCCCAAGCTAAGGCCGCAGCGGCAGCCGGCCAAACTGACCGGGCTTTGGAGCTGGCCGGCACAGCCGCCGCTCAGGCGCGCAGAGCGGGGCTTATGGAGCTCAGGGCTGCGGCCCTCAATGCCGAAGGCCATCTGCTGATGAGCTCGGGTAAAGCCCGCAGGGCTGCCAACAGCTTTGAACAAAGCATTGCCGCTTTGCGCAACGCATCAAGCCCCGATCAGGAATTGCTGCGCGACAACATAGCCGCCCTCCGCACGCTGGCCGCTCAGGGCGATGTCAGGCAGCGCGAGTTACAGCGCCTGGAAAACGAAGTTGCCGCCGTCAGTGGACAACCGCCTGCGCCCGACTTTCCCGCAACTCCGGAAGAACCCTTATCCCGATCTGAGATACGAGAAGCCATTGTGGAGCTTACCCAAAAAATAGGGCAGATGCAGCAACAGGGCGGCAGTGGCGGCGCTAAAACAGCAGAAAGCCAGGCCCTTCGCGCACAGCTCGCCGCCCGCGAAGAAGTCATCAACCGCATGAGCGAAGAGCAGGCCAAAAACCAGCTCATCCTAACCCACCAGCAGATGACCCTCGACTCGCTGGTGTTCCGTCGCGAGGTCGATTCGCTGGCCTACAGCAATACGGAACTGGCGTTGCAAAAAGCCGAAGGAGAGCGCAATCTAACCTACTCACTACTGGCCATAGCGATGCTGTTGGCTGCCGGCGTAACGGTGGTATGGTTGCGCACCCGCCAACACGCCCGCCTGTTAGCCGAAAAAAACAACATCATTCAGGAAGAACGCAAACGTTCCGAGGACCTATTGCTCAATATCCTGCCCGCCCTTATCGCCGATGAGCTCAAACAGCAAGGCCATGCCGACGCCCGCTTCTACGACGATGTCAGCGTTTTGTTCGCCGACTTTGTAGGCTTCAGCAACATAGCTGAAAAGCTCAGTCCGCAGCAATTGGTAAGCGAACTGGACACCTGCTTCAAGGCCTTTGATGAAATTGTGGCTCGCCACGGTCTCGAAAAGATCAAAACCATCGGCGACGCCTATATGTGCGCAGGCGGACTGCCCAACGGCGGCGGCAGCCGCACCCGCGATATGGTACAGGCCGCCTTAGAAATGCAAGCCTGGCTGGTACAATGGAACGAAGGCCAGCGCAAGACTGGCCTGCCCGTCTACGAAGCCCGCATTGGCATCCATCGCGGCCCCGTAGTGGCGGGCGTTGTGGGCTCCCGCAAATTTGCCTTCGACATTTGGGGCGATACGGTCAACATAGCCTCCAGGGTAGAATCTGCCGGCGAAGGTGGGAAAATCAATATTTCCGGCGAGGTATATCGCCTTATCAAAAATGAGTTCAATTGCGACTATCGCGGCAAAATACCCGCTAAAAACAAAGGCGAAATCGATATGTACTTCGTACAAAACTGATACCCCTCTACCCTATCTGAGGTCATAGACGTGAACGGCCCCGTTGCTCTCTGTCAGGAGTAGGCGGCGGCCGTTCTCGCTTATGGAGATTGTTGACCCTTAATCCGGGCGTTGCGAATCATTTTTAGCATGAAATCCGCACCGCATTAAGGATTTTGCAGCGCTATCCGAATAAACGTCAAAAACACTACCCAACATGGATAAGCAGGCCATCGAAGACCGTATTCGAAATGGAGAGATTGAATCGGCCCTTCAACTGCTCATGGAAAGCCTGGCACAAATGTCGTCGTCATCAGCGCTGTATCAGGAGGCGCTGGCTCTGAGTGCTGCGCTTAAAGACGGTCAGCGCCAGGTAGCCCGAGGCATCATCGCCCCGGCCCATTACCAGTCTATCCGAAGCCGGGTGGTGGCGGGTATTCAGGAGATTGTACGCCAAGCTGAAGCCCCGCAGATACAGGAAGTTCCGATTGGTGCGGGCAGCCGCAACGCGCTAAAAGCCTGGATTGCCATCATAGGGCTGGCTTCATTTGCTCTGCTGTGGGGTTATTTCCGCCTGCAATCCTCTTCTCAGCAGAAGCCCGACGAGGACATTACTCCAAGAACGGAAACCCAGGAAGTTCAACCGCAGGAGTCGAAGCCCTCCAGCCCTGCAACCACCCCTCAGGGTTCAACACGAAGACCATCCGATACCTCAATTCAACCGCAAAACCCGACGCGACACGAGCCGGCAGCTCAGCCCGGGCAAAGTGCCCCAACACCTGTCGATGCGGCCAGTCCATCATCCGCAGAAGTAGAAATATGGCTTAGCTCCGTCGATTGCCGGATCAAAGTAAATAATCAGGAGCCCGATGTGACGGCCGGGCACAATACGCAAAAGCGCAAGCTGCGCCTACCTGTCGGAGCGGCAAAAATCACCGTCATCTGCGGCCCCAAAGTTTGCTCGTTTACGCGCGACATTACTTTAGGCATGCCCAGTCTTCACCTCAATTGTCAATAATAAAAACACAACAAGATGAAACGTTTTTTCCCCCTGTTACTGCTTATTTCAGCCTGTTTGATCGAATTGCACGGGCAGCCATCGTCGATCGACTATGCCCAAAGGCCTAAAAACCAGATTTGCACCCGGCTTATCATTGATGAGTTCAAGTGCTCCAATTGCTCTCTCGTTGATGAAAACCTGTTGGTAGAAATTCGCACGGATATTGAGGAAATACTCGACAAATACCAACATTGCGACATCTTGTCCAGATCTGAATTACCGAGGGTGATGCAAATGCTGGAAAATGAAAACTCCCTCAGCGAGCTCAATGCCGACGACCGCGCCGCTCTGCTGGCCAAAGCCGACCGCATTCTGTTTGGAACTTTTATCGTTCAGTTCAATGGTTCCGGCTTGCTGAGCTTGAAAATCGTGCGCCTCTCCGATGCCCGCATCGAGGGCACCAAACGCATTGAATTACCTGCCAATCAAATGAATATATACTCTGAACGGATAGTCGTCATGGAGCAAAAAATAGCCGAAATGTTACTTGGCGGCAGCGCCGCACCAAGCAGCTCAACACCAAGCAGCTCAACACCAAGCAGCTCAACACCAAGC
>CAYOTJ010000274.1:0-5611 GCA_964406855.1 uncultured Saprospiraceae bacterium | reverse complement strand
CGCCGTTGCAGGGCGCTGATCTCTGCGGGCGTAGTCCAAAAAGCCCGCTCATGCGTTATGTACCGCTTGATGATGTGCACATACACGGCCTCTCCGTCCATCACCGTCGTTTTGGTGGGCTCGTATTGCAGCGCAATCCAGTTGACAAAAAACTGGTAGTACTCCGGCTTGTCCAATACCTGTTGCACCAAAGCATCGGTAGCCGCTATGAGCGAGTCGTGATGCTGGGGCGTAAGCTCCGCAATATATCGCTTCAGCTTGTTGAAGATCACAGGCGTGCGCAGTAGCCGCGCATCCGAAAAATCGACATTGTCCCAAAATTCGGCCCGGTAGCGGGCCACCTGAGCGCGCTCGTCGGGCGTGCCGTCGGGCTTCCGAATGTCGCGCAGTTCGGGGTTTTGTCCGGCTGTCTTATAATGGGTAAACAGCGTATTGGGGTGCTCCTCAACAAAGCTTTGCAGATGCCGTCGCCGCGCCTCCAGCAGGGCGTCGGCCTGCCGCTTAAGGTCGTCGTAGCCCGGCGCGCCCGGGGCCATGCCTTTCAGGGCCTGGGCTGCTGCCTGATAGCCCTTCTGAAAGTCGTTTTCGAAGCGCAGGTTTTGGTACAGCAGCTCATTGTCTACCGAGCCATCCACCTCCATGGCGTCGGCTAAGGCGCCCTGACGGGTGCGCAGGGCAAACTGCTGGTCTTCCGACGCCATGAAGGGGATGCTGGTATTGTCGGGCAGCAGCGCATACAACAGCCCCTGCGGATAAAGCGAATCGCGCCGGAAAACCGCCCGCCCGTCGGGGCCTACGGCTGCCGAGTCGATGAGGAAGCGCTGGTCGGCAAAACTCCCCATCAGCCGCGCCTTGCCGCCGCTGAGGCCCGCCACCGTCAGTTGTATGTCGGCCGTTTGCGCCCGCATACCAAGGCTGATAAAAAGGCCGGAGAAAATGCAAAGCACCCTGATGGCAGCGCCACAGATTGCCGTTTGGTAAAGTCGTCTTTTGATCATAGTTTTTAGGAATTAAGTTCTCAAGGACAAAGCTGTCGAATGCCAACACCTACTTCGCGGATAGCATGTTCAAACTGACGCCAGTCGGAATCGGTGGCATTTACAATAAAAACCTCCGGCCCGGTCTTGATGGCAACCGCTAAAAACTTCTGATCCATGCGATCCATCCCCGATAAAGAGTGATGGGGTAATAACTCTTCATACAGTACATCGTCTAACCCTGATGGCGTTATATGTACCGTCATGCACTTGGATGGATTGGCCTGATTTTCCCATAAGTATTTAAAAAATGCATCGCCGACGCCAGGCTGACCTCTATGTGAGGCATATCTCATATACTCTCCAAGAATTTCCATCCCGGCATCAATGACAATGGGGGCGCTCCTTCCTGTAATAGTTAAAAAATTTATACAGGACAATATACAAGCCATATCTGCACCGTCGTGCAGGTTGTTAGACACAGCAATGACATTGGTATCGATAACGTATTTGGTCATGGTGTAGAATTCCCTGTTTTTCTTCTAATAATGGCTTTAGCCATTTCTGCTATTTCCCCCATCTCATCGCCAAAAAAATGTTCAGGCCAGTTCGTTATGTTCCCAAAGGTATCCAATTGGAGTCTTGTAACCTCTGAATGCATATCTTTTAGCCTGCAAAAATACAGCGCACAGTCTCCCTCTGGTATGTCTTCTTCTGCAATTCTCCGCTGTAATCGTTTGAGTAAATGTTCGCTATGACTCTCCAATAAAATTTGAATATTTCTCCGGTTTATTGCGTCTATAAAAACGTCCGCCAGCCCTGCCTGAACGCTTGGGTGTAGGTGTATTTCAGGCTGTTCAATAATGACGATAGACCCTTCAGGTACGTAATAGCAAAGGGCAATTACGGGTAATATTTGAGAGACGCCAAAACCTACCTCTGAGATGAGAACATCTGGGCTCGTTGAAGTCTTCCTCACTAATACTCGATATAAATTAGTGCCCTCTATTTTATCAAGCCGAAAACTATGGATGAGCTTTAGTTCCTTCAACCAATAGGCTACACAGGCTTCAACAGTCCAGGGTTTTTTCCTTTTTCCTCTTGGGATTTTAATGTCGTACGCATTAGAAGCAAGCATTGCGTCTATGACCAGTTCCCCTCGCCTGCCCATATCAGAGGGTTGCCCCCCCGACCATGCATACTGCCGTTTGGGGAAGTCTCTGAGCGGTCCCAAATAGTAAATTCGATTAAATAAAGACTCCAACTCTAACTGGAGATCAGATAAAAATGCTGCATTCTGAAAATACCCGTTTACCTGGTCGGGGAATCCGTAACATTTGACTGGAGAAGGCAAGTCCCATGCTCTACCCTGAGCTCTTATAAATCGAAAATCCTTTGCATTATCAGACAAACGCACAGAAGAAAGACTGTACTTATTATCTTCGCTTTCAGCGCTACTTAACGAAAACTCAAATCCCCCGAAATGATAAACCAGTTTTTTTACGTAAAGCTTTCCTTTGGCGTTTTGAGCTATCTGAGTTGCAAAACGTATTTCGCTTCCTTCAAAAAGGACTTCCTTGGCGTTAAGGGGATTTGCAATTTTCAAAGATGTGGGTAACTTCCAAGAGAAGTCAAAGCTCAATACGCCAGATGGTTGATTTCGGTGGACTATATCCTTGTATGCACCCAGATTAACTGTAGCATTATCATTACCTAGATTTAAAACTTGAAGTCTGTCGGGTGATTCGACGGTTTGCTTCAACAGCAAAAGCGCCTGTAGAATACTGGTTTTGCCGGAGCTATTTGTACCAAAAAACCCGGTAAATGATGCCATCTTCATATCTAATTCATCCCACGATTTGAACTGGGATAATCGTATGTTACTCAACATAACGAAATTGTTTGGCTAAAAAATACGCTCCAACTGGGGGCAACAGGGTGCATAAAACGTATACTACTATAGCAAAGGTAGTCATTTTATGGTTTGCGCCGGCAAGTTTTGGGCGTATCGTTCTCCATGCTAAGATGAGCAAAAAATTAACGCCGCTATTTTTCGGCTCGCAAGGCAAAAAATGTAGCTATCTTGGAGAACGATAAATGCGCTATAGAACAATGCAGGCAGCCCTTGCGCAAATGCGCAAAGGCTGGTATCATCCGGCTTAAAATGGGAGCATTAAGCCTTAAAAACTTCGATCTCGTGGGTTTGTACCACCAAATCCGTAAACTTACCCTTAAACCGGGTGGCCTTCACAATGTGGTTGTCGATCCAGTGGTAGTTGCCGCCCCGGGGTTTGTTGGTCAGCAGCCCGTGGTATTTAAAACCGTGGCGGTGCAGCCATTCCTCCGTGATGGAGCGGTGCGCTTCGGTGCGCGAAGTAAAGAAAGTGATGATATGGCCTTCTTCGTACCATTTGTTGATGATGCGCAGGGCGTCGGGGTAGGGTAGTACGGTACCCATGCGTTCGGGCTCTTCGTTGGGCACGTCATCGCAGATGGTGCCGTCAATGTCGATCAGAAAATTCTTAACACCCTCGGGAAGTATGGGGCTAATCGTCTCTCCCTTTTCGTTGTACGCAGCTTTGAGCTCAACGTGCTGTTCAGTCATAATACTTAGTTGATCGTTCGCAAAACAGAGGTTCAATCCCGGTAAGAGATAAATCCGCCACAAAATTAGTGTATTTTATACATAAAGCCGGGGTACATAGGTTAAATGCAGGTAAAAAATAGCGCTGATTTACAGTTTCCTGACCAGTGCGCGCTACCAGCGGATATAATCGGCGGGGTCTACCGGTCTGCCTTTATGCCACAACTCAAAGTGCAGATGAGGCCCGGTGGAAAGGACGCCCGTATTGCCGATGATGGCCACCGCCTCGCCGGCTTTTACAAAGCTGCCGGCCTTTTTGAGCAGCTCGGAATTGTGCTTGTAGAATGTCACTACGTTGTTGTCGTGCTGAATGCCTATGGTGTTGCCCGTTTCTATCGTGAAATCAGCCAGAAACACATAGCCGTCCAGCGCGGCCTTGACGGCGGTGTTTTTGGGCGCCAGAATGTCGATGCCGTAATGTTTGGCGCCAGGGTCAAAGCCGTCGCTGATTTCGCCGCGTACGGGCGCCACAAAATACATCTGCTCCAACGGCACATCGCGGCTGCCGGCCTGGGGTTGTTCATTGGCCTGCCGGGCCGCCTGCCCTACGGCGCCCAATTGCACCTGTCGGCGCAGGCGGGCTTCTTCAGCCGACACCTCGGGCGCCTGTTCGCTGGTATCGGCCTCGGCGGCCGGACTGCGGCGCTCCACCTCTTCGGCAGTTTCCACTTCGTCTTTTACAGTGCTCAGCCGGGCGTTGATCACCAAAGCCTGCGCTTCCATTTCCTTTTTTAAGTCTTCCATCTCCCGATAGAGCTCTGCGTACTCCTCCTGCCCTACGGTGTCGCCATAGCCCGGTATGTACTTTTTCAAAGGCGTAAAGGCAATGAGCGATACCACAATCAGGGCTACAATGACCACCACGCTGCTCAGGGCCACGTATACGTTGAGCAGCGTGAGCTGGTAAGAGCCTACCTCCTCAAACGTCTCGTCGTTCATGATCACCAGTCGGTAGGTGTTTTTCAGTCGCTCCCGGAACCGTTGCCAGCGGCTCGGGTTTTGTTCCAGTGTTTCTGACATAGCTTGTTTTTCTTTTTAAGGGACGACAATGCGCCCGATACCCCGGGCTTGCAAATACTTTGCGGCAGTCTTTGCCGTTTATATAGTTCTCCAAGCCAGGATTCATGAATCCTGGCTTGGAGAACCCTGTGGCGCACCGGCAGGTTTTGTACAAAGCAGCGCGGCCAAACACTGTGGCCTGCGTGCCACACCTGCCGATGCAAACGATAACAGGCGCTTAAAATGTTAAGGCTGCCGCTCCAAAGACGCAATTGCAGGGGCCGGCAGTTTATATACTGGCTGAAATGCGGTACTTTTGCCCCGCAATTATCGCCAATTGCACCGCAAAGATACATAAAAACGATGGAGGCTGCCGGGTAGTTCGCGTATCGGATCCAAAATGAACCCCATACGACCCAACGCCCGGCGCTGTAAAAACGATGCGTACATTGAAAAAGCTCAACCATTTGCTGTGGTTCGCACTGGCCGCCTTAGTTCTGACACCGGCCTGCACCACGCAGAAAAAGAAGGGAGAACTATCGGGCCTGGGAAAACTATACCACAACACCACCGCCCACTACAACGGTTTCTTCAATGCCCAGGAACTGCTCGACGCAGCCTTTGTAACGCTCAATGAGCAACACCACGATAATTATAACCAGCTGCTGCCCGTATACGAATACATTGCAGCCGACAACCCCTTAGAGGTGGCGCCCCTCATGGACACCGCCATCAAAAAGGTGACCATCGTCATTAACCTCCACCCGTACAGCAATTGGGCCGACGACTGCTACCTCGTGGCGGGTAAAGCCTTCTTCCTGAAAAAAGACTACGAAAGCGCCGAAAAAGCCTTTCGCTTCCTCCTCAACGAATACCCCGATGAAGACGAAAAAGCCCGCTCCGGCAAGTCGGCCAAAGACCGCAACCGCCGAGGGGGCTCCTCGTCTTCCAGCCAGAGCGAAGCCCGCCGCGAAAGCAGCCAAAAGCAATC
>CAYOTJ010000273.1:1020-5619 GCA_964406855.1 uncultured Saprospiraceae bacterium | reverse complement strand
GGTGATTTCTTCGCCGGCGGCGATGGGATGCAGGCAGTAGATGTCGATGGTCTGATTGTCGAAATCCATCTCATACTCGGCATTGGGCAGGGAGGCGTGGTTGTAGAGCGAGCCAAAGCCGAGGGCAATGGCGCAGCCGGTTTGTCCCCAAAGGAAATAGTAATCGTGCAGATAAGTTTGGTGTATCAGAGGCACGTCCTTTTCAGGCAATACAATAACGGGGCAGACCTCTATGAGGCTGCCGGCTTCGATGGGCTCGGCGGTAAATACGCCCCGCCCGCCCCGCGGGCTGGTAGCCACGTACAGGGAAGGAATGCGAGTAGACATGAGCAGTGCCGGCTGTAGCTTATTGCATTTCGATGAGCAGGGTGTTTTTTTCCACCGCCGCTCCTTTGCTTACTTTAATGGCCTTGACGACGCCCTCGCCGGGAGCTTTGATGACGTTTTCCATCTTCATGGCTTCGAGGATGAGTAGGGGCGTATCTTTGACCACGGCATCGCCAGGGCCTACCAGCACATCGATAACGAGGCCCGGCATGGGCGCTTTGATGTCGCGGGCAGCTACGGTTTTTACAGCTCCGAGGCCAAGGCGCTCTACCATTTGGTCGTAGCGGTCGGCTAGGTGAACGCGGTATTCGCTGCCATTGATCTTGATGGCGAAGGTCTTGCTCTGGTAGTCGGCGCTTACGAGTTCGGCCCGCAGGGCCTGGCCATTGAGCAGGATGTGGAAGTGGCCTCCGGCCTCGGCTACGATGTCGGCGGCGGCTAATTGTTCGGGGGAGAACGAAAACTGATCGTTTACTTTGGCGGTAATTGCGTTGCCGTTTTGCATAAAGGGGGTATTGAAGCCGTTGGGCGCCGGGTTTAGTGCGGCGTCATGCGGCCGAGTTTAGTCAGTACAATGGTTTCGTAGACGGTAAAGATGGCATAGATGATAAAAAAGGGCACAATGAAGAGCTTGCTCTGGGGTTGTACCGCTTTGGCATAGACAATGACGCCTAAGGCGGCGGCCATCATTTTGCCCATAGACAGGCCGATCACCAGAGAGGAAAAGTCGTTTTTATTGGCACTGAGAGCCGAGCGGCGGCCAGCGTAAAACGAAAGTACTGCCAGTAAGATGAAAGTTGCCCAGCCGCCCCATGAAAACCATTCATGCCCGGCGAAGACCGGCGCCTGATGGAGGGCGGCGAGCGCCGCCGCCGCAAAGGCGGCTACTGCGGCAAGCTGTATAAAAAACTGGCGAGCGGTCATTCTGTGCTACTGTTTTTGTTTGTTGGCGGCCCCGTTGGGCTTTTTGGCCTTGGGAGCGATCAGGTCTTTGAGCGATACATATAAGGCAGCGAAAATCGACAACAGCGACATAACTACCAGCAGGTAGGGCGTGGTATTCAACCAGGCGTCGAGTTTTTTACCTGCCAGCACGCCTACCAGAATGACGGCGCCCATCTGGAAAGCCATCCCCGAGTATTTGAGGTAATAGTTGGCGCTTTGGCGAAGCTCCTCGTCGTGGGGCTCGTCGCCGTCGGTTGGCCTATCCGGCTTTGGCGACGGCGAGGCTGACATGGTTGCTGCCGGCTTTGACGGCTGCGGGCGCATCGTTGGTCATTTTGCATACCACGTTGAATACGCCTCCGGGTTGTACGATGAGCTTGCCCGTGCTGACATCGCCGTTGATGACGGCCGACTCGCGCACGTTGAGCAGTTCTTTCACTTCCAGCAGACCGTCGAATTTGCCTTCTACTACCGCATTCTGGCAGCGGATTTCGCCCTCCACCACGCCCGAAGGGCCGATGATGACTTTGGCGTCGCAGTAAATTTTGCCTTTTACGGAGCCGTCTATACGCAGGTCGCTCTGCGCCTTAAACGTCCCCTCTACGGAAGAGCCCTGCACAATGCTGTTGAGCGAAGGCCCGCTGCCCGTTGTCGGAGCAGCCACGGCGTTCCTTGCTTTGGCGGCATCCTGCTTGTTGTTGTTGTTACCAAACATGGTACGTTTGTTTTTGGTGATTAGATACGACTAAAGTACAGCTAAGGTACGGCAATTTTGCAAATTTGTTACAAAATGGCTCATTCCTCTTCTTCGTATATCAACCCTTCTCCGTCGTCTTCGGGGGCGGGTTCTATCCAGAAATTGTTGACGCCTTCGCCCTGCACCAGCACAACATGCTGAACGTTAAGCAGCTCCAGCAGCCCCAAAAACGCCACAATGGCCTCAATGCGGGTGGTGCACGCAGCAAAAACATCGGCGAAATCAGCCCGCCCTTTTTGGGCTACCAGCGTCAGGATGTGCTGCTGGGCTTCTTCGATGGTATAACTAAACTGTACAATGCGGTGCACCGTCACCTTGCGGCTGTTTTCGTCGAGGCGCTGCATAACCCGCTCGAAGGCCTTGAGGAGCTTGAAGAGGGTCACCGACTCCATCTCGGAGTCGACGAGGGCCTTGGTCGCAATCGCTTGCAACTCGTCTATCACATTGCCGCGGCTGTTGCGCAGGAAGCGGTTTTCTTCGAGCTGGCGCATCTCGTCAAGCACGCTTTTGTAGCGTTTGTACTCCAGCAGGCGCTGTACCAGCTCCTCGCGGGGGTCAATCTCGCGGCCTTCTTCATCGACGGCCTTGCGGGGCAGCAGTAGTTTGGCTTTGATGCGGCAAAGGGTGGCCGCCACAAGGATGAACTCGCTGGCCAGATCGATGTTCATGCGCTCCATCTGGCGGATGTAAGCCAGAAAGTCGTCGGTCACCTTAGCAATCGGAATGTCGTATATATCCAGCTCGTCCCGCTCTATGAAGAACAACAGCAGGTCGAAAGGGCCCTCAAACTGGGGCAGTTTTATGGTATACGTTTCACTCATGCGATGGCTTGACGAGGGGCAAAGATACAACCTTTGCACGGGAAATGGTTTTGTTCTGTAAATTGCAGCGGCAATTCCGCCCGTCAAGCCGCAGAAAAAGAGAATAGCTGTATAAAATTTTTATCTTTGGCCCGCATGGAAGGGAAAACGAAAGGAAAACTGTATCTGATGCCAGTGCCGTTGGGTGAAAACTTACTGTACACCCTGCCGGACTACGTGCTTGCCATTGCGCGGGAACTGGAAGTGTTTGTTGTGGAAAAGCCGCGCACGGCCCGGCATTTTCTGCGAGATGCAGGCTACGAAAAATCGTTTGACGACGCCATTTTTTTCGAGCTCAACAAGCGCACCGATCCCGCCCTCATTCCGTCGTTTTTAGAGCCGGCGCTGCAAGGCCGCGATACCGCAATGCTCTCCGAGGCTGGCGCTCCGGGGGTGGCCGACCCCGGCTCCCGATTGGTGCGCATGGCCCACCGCCGGGGCGTAGAGGTCATTCCCCTGGTATGGCCTTCGTCTATACTGCTGGCCCTGATGTCGTCGGGGCTCAATGGCCAAAAATTCACCTTCCACGGCTACCTCGGCCTTAAACGTCCTGAGATGGCCAAAGACCTCAAACGGCTCGAAAGCCAGTCGGCCCGCAACAACGAAACCCAGATTTTTATCGAAACGCCCTACCGAAATACCATGCTCTTCGAGACGGCCATGCAGGCCCTGTCTCCGGCTACCATCCTCAGTATTTCCACCGACCTCACCATGCCCACGCAAAGCATACGCACCCATGCGGTATCGGAATGGCGGCGGCTGCCCAAACCCGACCTCAATAAGCGACCCACGGTTTTTTTGTTGCAGGGCGGAAAATAGGCCCCGGCCCGCTTTTGGTGCTCAATGATAGGAGGCAGCGCCCCGGTTGGCTACTGCAACAAACTCTGCACCAAGCTCACCAAGCCGGCAATGATGTATTGGATGCCAATGGACATTACTAAAAAACCCATCACCCGGCTCATGGCTTGCAGCCCCGATGCGCCCAATACCCGAAAGAGGTAGGGCGCCGAGCGCAGGATGAGGTAAACAATGACGCCCATAGCGAAAATGACGCCGATGATCACGCCCCGGATGACCCAGTCCTTGTTTTCAACAAACATGCCGATGAGCAGAGAAATGGAACCCGGCCCCGACAGCAAGGGCATAGCCAATGGCGTAAAGGAGATGTCTTGTTTGTGCTGGGCTTCTTCCTCCACCTCCTTGCTGATGGCGCGCCGATCGGCGAATACCCCATTGAGCAGGCCGTAGCCCGAGTGCAGGATGATAAGCCCTCCGGCGATGCGCAGCGCATTGAGGGAGATGCCAAAAAAGTTGAGAATGAGCATGCCCGCTAAGAAAAAACTGAGCAGGATAAGCACAAAATACATGCTGGTGGTGCGCGCCAGATGGGTGCGCTCGACACGCGTATACTGGGAGGTCATGGCTAAGTAGACCGGCACCGCGCCCAACGGATTGACGACGGTGAACAAACTTGCTAAAGTGGTGAAAAATAGCGCCAGCATAGTGATCTTGCTTTACAGGTTGGCACAAAGGTAGGGGTGTTGTATATTTACCCGGCACGAAATATACGATAATTATGAAAATACGCTTCTTCATGCTGGGGGCGCTACTGGCGGCAGCCGGATGGCTGTCGGCCCAAAAGCAACCATTGACCTACTTTTTACCCGATATCAGCTACGATCCCGCCATTCCTACGCCCGAGGCATACTT
>CAYOTJ010000273.1:0-1010 GCA_964406855.1 uncultured Saprospiraceae bacterium | reverse complement strand
ACCAGCAATTGGCTTATCTCCGCGCCTTGGATGCCGCCTCGCCCCGGCTTACCCTCACCGAATATGCCCGTACCCACGAGCAGCGGCCGCTCATCTATCTCGCCATCACCTCAGAGGCCAATCATCGCCGCCTCGAAGAGCTGCGACAACTGCACTTGGCCGTAAGCGAGCCGGGAGGCAATGCCGCCGCCCTCGATGCGGCGCCCGTAGTGCTCTACCAGGGCTTCACCATACACGGCAACGAGCCCAGCGGCGCCAATGCGGCCGTGCTGGTGGCTTACTATTTAGCTGCGGGCCGCAGCCCCGAACTGGAGCAGTTGCTGAGCCAGACCATCATCCTCTTTGACCCCTGCTTCAACCCCGATGGTATGCAGCGCTTTTCTACCTGGGCCAATATGCACAAAAACGCCAATCTTACCGCCCAGCCCGCCGATCGCGAGTACAACGAGGCCTGGCCCGGCGGTCGCACCAACCACTATTGGTTCGATCTCAACCGCGACTGGCTGCCCGCCCAGCATCCCGAAAGTCAGGGCCGACTCAAAACCTTCCACCTGTTGCGGCCCAATATCCTCACCGACCACCACGAGATGGGCTCTAATGCCACCTTCTTTTTTATGCCCGGCGAGCCCAATCGGGTGCACCCCCTCACGCCGCCCGTCAATCAGGAGCTCACCGGCCGAATCGCCGAGTTTCATGCCGCCGAGCTCAACAAGATCGGCTTAATGTATTACACCCGCGAGGGCTTCGACGACTACTACGTGGGCAAGGGCAGTACCTACCCCGACCTCCACGGCTGCATAGGCATCCTCTTTGAGCAGGCCAGCTCCCGCGGCCACCTTCAGCAAACCGAAAACGGCCCCCTCAGCTTTGCCTTTACCATCCGCAATCAGGTCACTACGGCCCTCAGCACTCATCAGGCAGCCGTGGCCCTGCGCAACGACCTGCTGGCCTACCAACGCAGCTATTATCAGGAAGTAGCTGAAAAGGCGCGCCGCGACAGCCGACAGGGC
>CAYOTJ010000272.1:1286-5621 GCA_964406855.1 uncultured Saprospiraceae bacterium | reverse complement strand
GCCCACATCCCATCTTCTCCGTCCGATACGAGGTAATAAATGCTTTGGGTTGTTATCATACCACTGCCGCTCTCTTCACCCAGGTGGTGAATGATGAAGCGGGTTTCGGAAAGCCGATGCGTTTGATTGGCTTGCGCCACCATGAGGTTGCTGCCCCCCAGCCAGAGTTGCCCTGCATCGTCGAGGCTGAGCGCCCATATTAGATCGCTTCCCAGGCTATTGGGGTTGTTGGATTGAGACCGAAAGCGATAGAAATACCCTCGCTCCTGATCCTCCGGCCGGATGGCGCAAGCGCCGCCGCCGTTGGTGGCTACCCAAATGTTGCCGTTGCAATCTTCAATGATATCGAAAATATTGTTGTTGCTAAGGCTGTTGGGGTCGTTGTTGGCATAAAGATAGCGGCGTATTTTTCCCGTACGCCGGTCAAGGCGGTTGAGGCCGCCTGCCTGCGTGCCAATCCAGAGATAGCCCCTCGAATCGAGAAAAAGTATGTTGGCATGAGGCGCCGATAGCGATTCGGGGTTATTGGGCTCTGGCTGGAAGGCCTTTACGCCATTGCCATCATAGCGGTACACACCGTCGGTGGCGCCCAACCAGATGAAGCCGCGTTCATCCTGTAGGGTATACAGCACCGAAAAACGGGCCAGTTCGGGTAAGTTTACGCGATTGAAGGCCATATCTGCCCGTTGGCCGCAGAGCCGCATTGGCAACGCCGACACGACCAGCGTCAGCCAGATGAGTTGTATTTTGTTTCCCGTTTTTATCACGCACGCTACCCCTTAAATTTGTCAGGTACTGCCGTTTTGCCGGATTAATCCACCGGCATGCTGTTGTTTCACAAACAAATATAATTGTTTTTTACTTTATAGGCGGAGAAAAAAATTGTCGCACAAAACAGGAAATAAGACACGGAACCTGCCGACACGAAGCCTATCTTTGCCGTATATGACTGCGCAGGGAAAACAAGACCGCTTTTGGCGGCGGCTGGGGCTGGCCGTTATGCTGGCGTTGCTGGGGCTTTCGCTCTGCTACTGGCAGGAACGAACCACTTGGTTGGACGTAGCCTACCAAACCGTGCTCATGCTGCGCGATGGCAGCGTACAGGTGCAGGTATACCGCTTCGGAGCGGCTATAGTGCAGGCGCTGCCGCTGGCCGGTATGGAGTTGGGCGCTTCCCTGCCCGCGGTGCTCCAGCTATACTCGGCGGCCTTCCCTTTGTTGTACTTAGCCTTTTTTGTGATGATTGCCTACGGCTTTAAAGACCAGCCCATGAGCTGGTTGCTGGTATTGTTGTATACGGCTATGGTATACGACGGCTTTTTCTGGTGTACCTCCGAATTGCAGCAGGGGCTGGGTTTTTTGCTGGTGGTATGGGCTTTCATCAGATGGAGGCCAGGGCTTGATCGGGCCTGGCATTGGGCCGTACTGGCGCCCTGCGCCATAGCCCTAGTCTTTTATCATCCGCTGGTTTTTATTCCTTTCTTTTTTATAGGTGTCTACCTGACTTATACCATGCCGACCCTGCGCCATTGGCGTACCGGATTGCTGGCCCTGCTGATGTTGGCCATTTTGGTTGTCAAGCAGCTTTACCTCCCCAATTGGTATGACGATGGCAAGATGAACGTATTCCGGGATCGGTTGCTGGCCGATTTCCCACACTACTTCAGTTATGCCGCTTATGGGAAGTTCTTCAGGCATTTGTGGTTGTACTGGTGGGGGCTGATTGTGCTCTGGGGCGTCTCGCTGGGCTGGCTGCTGGCCCGACGCCGATGGATAGAAGCGGCTTTGGTAGCGTTGGGCTCGGCGGGCTTTGTGGTCATTACAGCCATTGGTTCGCCCAATGCCAGCTACCGCTTCTACGCCGAGGTCAACTACCTGCCTTTGGCGCTCTTTGCCGCCCTGCCGCTATGCCTGCATCTGCTGCCGCTATGGGGCGGGAAACGCTGGTTTCGGGTAGCCATGGCGGCATTTGTAGCCATCCGGTTGCTGAGCATACAACAGGCAGCGGCGCCTTACACCGCCCGTCAGGCATGGCTAAAAAACCAACTGACTGAGGCCCGGGCCGCTCACCCACAAGCCCGCAAGTTTTATCTGCCCGAGGCCGATGCGCCCCTCGATCTGCTGCACATGAGCTGGGCTACGCCCTACGAAACGCTGCTGTTGAGCGCCTGCGCCCACCCCGACTCGGCGTCCACTCTGCTCATAACCCCCACTCCCGACCGATTTTCTGCCGACTGGGGCCGCAGCGATGTCTTTTTATCCGAGTTTCAGTCCTTCCCAATCAATGAGCTGCCTGCACGCTACTTCGGCAAAGCCCTCGAACAAGGCAGTTATGTTCGCGCCCGGGCTGCTGATTGATAGTCGGCCAAGGGATAAAAGGGAGCTCCTGCGACCGGATAGCCCGGCGCCGCCCGTGGTGATATCCTGCGTAAAATGCCCTGCGGCGTGGCCCCAAAAAGAAAAAAGAAAAAAAATGAGCATAACGCTTGACAAGACTGCAAAAACGTTGTTACTTTGCACCACAAAGTACTTTAATGACTCCACCCAAAGCATTAGATGATCTGGCTCAGATACGGGCCATCATGGAGCGGTCGGCCAAGTTTTTATCGGTCAGCGCCTTGTCGGCGGGCTTAGCAGGGCTGTATGCGCTGCTGGGCGCGGCCTACGCCTACCGGTACATTTATGGCTCCGACGAGGTGCTGTACGGCCATCTGAAGCGCAACCCGCTGGGGCCGGATACCCGCCCGCTGGTGTTGGCGGCGGCGTTGGTATTGCTGGCGGCTACGGGTACTGCTTTGTGGCTGAGCTACCGGAAGGCGCGGCGCGCGGGGCAAAGGCTGTGGACCCCCGCCGGCCGGCGCTTGTTGATCAACTTTACCGTGCCCATGCTGGTGGGCGCCGCTTTTGTGGCCGCCTTGTATTGGCGCGGCAACTATAGCCTGATCGCGGCCTCTACCTTGGTGTTTTATGGCATGGCCCTGCTCAATGCCGGCAATTTTACCTTTAGCGACATCCGGCTGCTGGGCATCTGGGAGGTGATACTGGGGTTGGCTGCGCTGGCGCTGCCCGGCAAGGGGTTGCTGTTTTGGACCCTCGGCTTTGGGGTGCTGCACGTAGTATACGGGGCCATTTTGTACTGGAAATACGAACGCAAATAACAGGGTGAAAAACTACTTCCAGGAACTCAATAAAGCCTTTGAGAGCCGAACCCGGCTGGGCATCATGTCGTCGTTGCTGGCCAGCGACGGTATGGACTTCAACGCCCTCAAGGAGACCCTCGATCTCCCCGACGGCAATCTGGCGGCTCATGCCCGCGCCCTGGAGCAGGCCGGCTATCTGCGTGTGGAAAAGGCCTTTGTAGGCCGCAAGCCCAATACCCGCTTTTACATTACCCCCGGCGGGCGGCTGGCCTTCGAGCAACACCTCGAAGTGCTGGAGAAGATCATCCGGGGACTTGAATAAACTCAATTTTTTTTGCTCATCAACTTTGAATTGCAAAGTACTTTAATCGAAATCATCATGACAAATCAGGAAAACAACTCGCTGGGTCGCAGCCTCAGCCTTTGGATGCGGCAATCGCTGTTTTTCAAGCTCATGTCCATTGGCTTCATCACCTTGCTGCTGCTCATTCCGAAGGTGATGATACAGGAAATCATCGGCGAGCGGCAATACCGGCAAGAAGGCGTCATGCAGGAGATCAGCGCCTCCTGGGGGGGCGCGCAAACCGTCACGGGGCCCATACTAAGCATCCCCTATTCGGAAGAGGTGGAGTACGACAACGGCAAAACCCGGCTGGAGCGGCACGTGGCGTACTTCCTGCCCGAAGAGCTGAAGGTAGAAGGCGACCTGGCCCATCAACTGCGCTCCAGGGGCTTGTTCGACGCCATCCTCTACCAGGGTAAGATTGCCCTGAAGGGCCACTTTGAACGCCCCAACTTCGCCGAGCTCAGCATAGCCCCCGAGCGGGTACACTGGCAGGAGGCGCGGCTGTCGGTAGGCATTTCGGGCATGCAGGGCATCAAAAACGTCATTACCCTCAACTGGGCGGGCGCCAATCAGCGCATGGAGCCCGGCACAGCCTCCACGGAGGTGCTGCCTTCGGGGGTGAGCGCGCCTGTAGCCCTCGACCCCGCCGCCGAAAAATATACCTTTGAGGCGCCGCTGGAGCTCAATGGCGCCGAGCTTTTCCATCTTGAGCCCGTGGGGCGTCTTACCGAGCTGGAGTTGCGCTCGTCGTGGCCTTCGCCCAGTTTTTCGGGCCAGTTTCTGCCCGAAAACCGGCAATTGGACGGCCAGGGCTTTGCAGCCAACTGGCGGGTGCTCGACATGAACCAC
>CAYOTJ010000272.1:0-1276 GCA_964406855.1 uncultured Saprospiraceae bacterium | reverse complement strand
CCCAAGCCCTCCTTCATGTCGGACACCGAGACCGACATGAACCGCAACTACCCCCAGCAATGGAAAGACCTCGCCTTTAAGCCCGGCGAAGCGGCCTTTGGCGTGCGCCTCATCCGGCCCGTCGACGAATACCTCAAAAACGACCGCGCGGCTAAGTACGCCATCCTCGTCATTGGGCTCACCTTCCTCATCTATTTCTTTTTTGAAACCCTTCGCCACTTCCACATCCACCCCTTCCAGTACCTGCTGGTGGGTTTGGCCCTCACGGTCTTCTACCTGCTGTTGCTGTCGTTGTCGGAGCATCTGGGCTTCAACACGGCCTACCTCGTCGCTTCGGCGGCCACGCTGGGCCTCATAGGCGCTTACAGCAAGGCCGTACTGCGCAACGGCCGCCTCACCGCCCTGCTGCTGCTCATGCTGGCCGGCATCTACGGCTTCATCTTCATCATCCTCCAGCTCGAAGACTACGCCCTGCTGGCGGGCAGCCTCGGCATCTTCGCGGCCTTAGCTTTGGTGATGATGTACTCGCGCAAGGTAGACTGGTACCAATTGGGCGGCGCCAAAGACGAAGAAAGCCATCTATAAAACTTTGCAGTACCGGAGCCGCGCCCGCAGGCATTTGTGCCTCGGGTAGCGGCTCTTTTTTATAGTTCTGCGCAAAGCCCTATCTTGCAGCCCATTCCATCACTGCCCCCGGCATACTCATTCCGCCTGCTATGACTCCCACCCAGATCACCGACGCCATGATGGCCAACGATACGTTCAGCCAGTGGCTGGGCGTAGAACGCCTCGAAGACGGCCCCGGCCGCTCAGTGCTCCGCATGACCATCCGCCCCGAGATGCTCAACGGCTTTGGCATAGCCCACGGCGGCATCACCTTCTCATTGGCCGACAGCGCCTTAGCTTTTGCTTCCAACAGCCGCGGCCGGCACGCCGTCTCTGTCGACACCTCCATCTCGCACACCCGACCGCTCCGCTCCGGCGACGTAGTGGTTGCCACCGCCGAAGAGGAGCACCTCGGCAGCCGCATCGCCATCTACCGCGTGACGGTAGCCCGCCCCGATGGCGAACTGGTGGCCCTGTTCAAGGGCACGGTATTCCGCACCGAACGCAACTGGGAGTAGCCGGCCTTATGTGGCGTTTTTAGGGCGTGCCCCCGCGCGCCTTTACCCACTCCGGGCGCCCCGAAGGGCGCGGTTGGTTGCCGTGCAGGCGCGCGGGGTCGGGTGTTCCGCTATTATGCGCTCGTTCACCCCGTGGAATATACGCTTCGCTA
>CAYOTJ010000271.1:2791-5626 GCA_964406855.1 uncultured Saprospiraceae bacterium | reverse complement strand
GGTTGACCTTCTATGGCCAGCAGGCGCCATCCCTTAGCGGTTGCTTCGGCAGCGTCAAGCTGAAGTAAACCATCCTCGGGCAGGGGGTCAAAGCGCCACTCCGCAAGGGCCGCATCATCTAAGTGGCAAGTCAATACGCCGGCCGGCGGCAAGTGCGGCAGAGGCGGCCATTGCCCCAGATCGATGCGTATGAGAACAGCCACAAACCGGCGGCCATCTTCGTCTTCCTGCTCGTAGCAGGCTAAGTAACTGCCCATTCCTGCTTCAGGCGCTACATCGCTTACCACTAAGCGCACACAGGGGCGCTCTGTAGCGCGCAGGGCATCGATACAGGGCGCCAGGGCCGGCGGCAGCGCGCCTTCCCAGGCGGCAAAAGCATTGGACTCGCTCATGGTATATCAATAACGGCCCTTATGGCCCGATGATCAGAAAAAGGCGCCTCCACAGTGCGAAAGGCCGTAGTAGCCCAACTGCGGTCGTGCATCACATAGTCGATGCGCAAGCCGGGAAGGGGGCCTGCATAGGTAGAACCCATACCGCTACCCGCCTGCATAAAGGCGTCGGCCAGCAAGCCGGCGCTGTGGCGATAGGTATAAGAAGCGGGCACCTCGTTGAAGTCGCCGCACAACAGCACAGGGTGGGGGCTCTTCCTGGCCCGCTCCAAAATTTCGCTCACCTGTGGAATGCGCTTCCTGGCCGAGCGGCCGTACCGCGTGAGCATCCCCTTGATGGTAAGCCAGGTTTCGCGCCGCTGTAGGTCGCCCTCCGCAGCTACGCGATTGGCCATACCCGTGATGGCATTGGTTTGCAGATGGACGTTGAAAAGGCGAACCGTCTGCTGTGGCATCATGATATCCACCTGAAGGAAGCCATTGGCGTGGTTGGCGAAAAAATGCCCCTGCCCGCGCTCCAACGGGTATCGACTGAACACCGCCAGCCCTCCGTCTTTATCCCGATAGTGGCGCTCCAACCCCGTAGCCTGCCCGATAGCAGCTATATAGTCGGCGGCCTGCCGGGCCGCAAAGGGGAACTCCTGAAGACAAATGACATCGGCCTGGAGGCCCGCAAAATAATTGCCCACAGCCTCCGGGCTCATGCGCTGCCCCTTGGCTATAAAAGCATGGCAGTTGAGACTTACTACGCTCACGCCCTCGCCCTCAGGGCTGCCCAGACGGGGCCAATAATCCATGCCCAACAATAGGATTGCCATTGAAATCCCGGCATGGGTCCACTTTTTTTTGAGTAGCCAATACCCCGCCAGCAAGGCGTTGGCCAGCAGCAGCCAAGGCGCCAATAGCCCAAACACAGCCAACGGCCAAAAGCGCTCCGGGTTGACGTAGGGCGCCGAGTAGGCGAGCAACGTGAGGAGTACCAAACCAATGTTGAGCCAGCGAAGCAAGATGAGGTGGTTTTATAGCGAATAAAAACAACACAGCACAACCGCTATATCCGCAAGCCGGGCTGCTGCAACTACGATCAACTATTTCGAGTCGCTGGCATTGAATAGAAATTCTTTCTCTTCCTTGCTCAGGCTATCGTAGCCGGTTTCTTTAATTTTATCGAGTATGGCGTCAAGTTGTTCCTGATGCGATAGCTGCTCATTGTGCAGCGTTGATGACAAATCACTTGCGCCGCCGGCATCAGCAGCAGGTCGGGCCGGCCGCTTGGGGCTGGGGTTGTTATTGCGGTAAGCCATGCGGGGGCCTCGCCTCGCGCCGGCCGGTTTGCGCTCAAACCATCCACGCACCCGATCAACCAAACGGGTGAGGGGCTCCGACAGGTCATTGCCGCTCCGAAGCTGTGCGATGAAAAACCAGCCCATAAGCGCTCCGCCCAAGTGAGCCATGCGCCCGCCGGTATTGATGTTACTGCCAATGCCGATGATGTCTACCAGTAGCAGCGCTCCGGCAATGTACTTCAACTTTATATCTCCTAAAAACAGCAACCGCATCTGATAGTCGGGCGAAAGCACGCCCGCCGCCATCACAATGGCCATAACGGAGCCCGAAGCGCCCAACGCATAGTGGGTGGCGCCGCCGCCATAAGACATAAAGTTGGCCGTGAGGAAAAATACCAACGCACCTACCAAGCCGCCCCACAGATAAAGCGCCAGCAGACGATGATCGCCAATAAAATCGCCAACGATGCGCCCAAACCAATACAGGAACAGCATGTTGAAAATGATGTGCCAAAACTCATCGTGGGCAAACATATACGTGACAAACGTCCAGGGGTGGGTAAGGTTATGCCACCAGTCGGACGACACCATGAAGAAACTCCTGAACGTATAATAAACCTCCGGCGTTTCGTAAGCGTGAGACAAGCGCATCACCACCCAAACTAAGTTGATGAAGACAAAAAAAGCCACGTTGATGATGATGAGGCGGGTCACCATATTGCCGTAGCTGAATTCTCGCTTGATGTCTTCCCAAATCGACCTGAACATGAGTGGTACGTCGTATTTCCTGAAGTAAATGACTTTAAATAAACGCCTGCCGGGCTGGCAAGTTGCTGTTTTACCAGCGGGAGCCGAATTTCCGCCAGTACAAAATTAATAAGAATCCGCTAACCGCACCCCCTAAATGCGCAAAGTGCGCGATATTATCCCACGAAAACTGATTGACGCCTAAGTAGAGCTCCAGCAGCATCAGCATAGGGATAAAGTATTTGGCTTTGATCGGGATGGGCAGAAAGATCAGCATCAACTCTGCATTCGGATACTGCATGCCAAAGGCCAGCAATAACCCGTAAATGGCGCCCGAAGCGCCCACGACAGGGGTATTCTTCTTTAAGTCTACGTATTCTCCCATCAACCGCAGGCCCTCGCGCCGCGCG
>CAYOTJ010000271.1:0-2781 GCA_964406855.1 uncultured Saprospiraceae bacterium | reverse complement strand
GCGCTCGACCTGAAGGTAGTTGATGATGCCGAGCAGGCCCTCGCGCCGCGCCTCTTCTACATTTTCCCCTAAGGCGTTGCTCAATTGGTTTACCACGCTGGCATATTGGGCGTTGACGCCGCCGGCTTTTTCAAAAGAAGCTAAAGGCGTCTCGTTAAAAAATGCCCAGTAAGTATCGTAGTTGGGGTTGGCCGAAAAGGCCCCCATAAGACCCTCCAAACGGCTGATCTCATAAAAATCATAGCCCAAATGCAGCGCGGCAGCGCCGAAGGCACAGAAAAAGTAATAGTATAAAAAGCGCTGAGGCCCCCATTGCGTTTCCAGCGCGCTGCCAAACATGATCAGGGCAAACATATTGAAAAAAATATGCCCGATACCCCCGTGCATAAAAAAGTGGGTAGCAAACTGCAACGGCTTGAACAGCTCCGAGCCGGGGTAGTGCAACGCCAATAAATCGATCATCTTCGACTCGCCCATCAGGTAGGTAGCCAGAAAAAAGATGACATTGATGATCAACAGGTTTTTTACTACGCCCGGAAGTTGTGGTGGCATTTACTCAGCATTAAAGATAAAAAAAACGGCGCCGGCTGTTTAAACGGGCCTACCCATCAAAACGCCGATTCAGTTCATCAAGTTCAAAGGTAATAAAACACTGCCTGCCCATCGGCGACCGATAGGGCGAGGCGCAGGCAAAGAGCTGATCGATCAGCGCGCGCATCTCGGCAGTAGTCAGCGCCTGGCCCCGCTTTAGGGCGTTGCTGCGCGCCATAGCCCGTGCCAGACTCTCCCCGCCGTCGAGCTTCAGCTCCAAATTCGAGCGGTATTGCTCCAGCAGTTGTTCTATGAGCTTCATCTCGTCCTTTTTACCCGCAACATCCGCCGGCAGACCGTTGATGATGAACGCATTTTGCCCAAACCCTTCAATATCGAAACCTAATGTGCGCAACTGCGGCAGCATCTCTTCCAGCAATACGGCGTCGGCCGGCGATAGTGTCAGGGTGCGCGCAAAGAGCTGCTGCTGCGTCAGCGCCTGGTTTTGACTCAGCGCCTGTACATAGCGCTCGTACAGCACCCGCTCATGCGCCGCCTGCTGGTCTATGAGCATAAAACCCGACTTAATCTGGCTCACAATATAAGTATGGTGCAACTGATAGGGGTCGCGGGCCTGGCTCACCCCCCCCTCGCTCATGTGCGCAGAACCGGGCGACCCTCCGGCTATCGCTTCATCCTTGCCCTTAGTCTCTGCCTCATCCCAACTGCTCCGGAGCGTTAGGGCGCCTTCAGCAGGCGCATCGGGACTAAATTCCATCCCGGCATCCAGTTGGGCGCCGCTGGGGCGGCCCAGCCCCTCGTACAACTTCTCCCAATGGCGCAGATTGCGCTCCGCCCGGCGCTTCTCTTCAGCAGGCGCGCCCTGATGCGCCGACGAGCCGGCCGAGGGTTCGCCGCCGCCCATTGCAGCCGACGGCTGCCGCTCCCGGTTCATGGCCGAAGGGTAGGTATTCACCGTGTAGTCGGGCCGGAGCGATACCGGCGGAGGCGTGGCAAAGGTGTTCTCCTGATCAAAGTCCAGGCTGGGCGTCACATTGTGCTTCCCCAACGCGTGGCGCACCGCCACCCGCACATAATTGTATACCAATCGCTCGTCGTCAAACTTGATCTCCTGCTTAGTAGGATGCACATTCACGTCAATATGCGCAGGGTCTAAGTCCAGGAAGAGCACATACAGCGGAAACGTCTCTTTGGGCAACAACTCTTCAAAAGCCGACACAACGGCATGGTGCAGGTAAGCGCTCTTGATGAAGCGCTGATTCACAAACAGATACTGCTCGCCCCGCGTCTTCTTCGCAAACTCCGGCTTGCCCACAAAACCATTGATCTTCACAATATCCGTCGACTCTTCCACCGGCACCAGCCGCTTGTTGTAGTTCTGGCCCAACACCCCTACAATCCGCTGGCGCAGATTGCCCTCCGGCAGCCGCATCACTTCCTCGTTGTTGTGGTGCAGGCTGAAACCCACATCCGGGTAGGCCAACGCCACCCGCTGAAATTCGTCGAGGATATGCCGCATCTCTACGGCATTCGACTTCAGGAAATTGCGGCGCGCCGGCACGTTGTAAAACAGGTTGCGCACCGAAAAATTGCTGCCCACAGGGCACTGGCAGGCCTCTTGCGTCTTCACCTCCGAAGCCTCCACCAGCAGCCGACTCCCCAACTCGTCGGTAGCGCGCCGCGTGCGCAACTCCACCTGAGCCACCGCCGCAATAGATGCCAGCGCCTCGCCCCGGAAGCCCATCGTGCGTATCGAAAATAAGTCGGAAGAGCCCCGTATCTTAGATGTAGCATGCCGCTCAAACGACATGCGCGCATCCGTAGGCGACATGCCGCAGCCGTCGTCTATAACCTGAATGAGCGCCTTACCGCTGTCTTTCACGATCAGCTTCACCGAGTCGGCCCCGGCATCAACGGCATTTTCTATCAATTCCTTGACCACTGACGCAGGACGCTGTACCACTTCGCCCGCCGCAATCTGGTTGGCTATGGCATCCGGCAACAGTTTGATGAGATCAGCCATGTAAACGTAATTCCAAAGGTTGATTGAGCCCTAAAGAAACACAAAGATGCACAAAATTGCACAAAGGCACAAGGGCTATTTATAGTTCTCCAAGTCAGGATGAGTGAAAAATGGACGCCGCTATTTTTTCGGCTGGGTAGGCAAAAAACGCAGACATAGCCTAAGCTATGGCGAGGCTTTTTAACGCCGTCAGACGGAAAAAGAGC
>CAYOTJ010000270.1:0-5633 GCA_964406855.1 uncultured Saprospiraceae bacterium | reverse complement strand
CTTGCCACTGCCGCCGCCGCCGCCGGAGAGAGGATTTACCGTCAGCGGCTATGTCGCGGATGGGGCCTCGGGCGAACGCCTCATCGGGGCCAACATCACCGATGCCTTGGGGCAGCGAGGCACAGCCAGCAACGAATACGGTTTTTTTAGCCTTACCCTACCCGCCGGAGAAGTATTGCTGGTAGTGTCGTACCTCGGCTATGAATCTTACCGGCAATGGCTGAACCTCAGCGGCGATATTCGACTCAACCTTCGGCTGTCGGCCAATTCTTTTTTGCCAGAGGTAGTGGTGACGCCTAAAGATACGGGCAGTTGGCTGCCATCGAATGGCGTCGATCGACAGGCTGGCGATCTGGTGCTTATCACCCGCGAGTTGCCGTCGTTGGCAGGCGAACCCGACCCCGTGCGCACCATGCACCTCCTTCCTGGCATACATACCGGGGCCGATGGAGTAGAGGGACTGCACATCCGGGGCGGCGACCCCGGGCAAAACCTCGTGCTTATCGATGGCGTACCCGTGTACAATATATCCCATGCTGCGGGTATTTTTTCAGTGTTCAATGCCGGCGCTATTCGATCGGCTAACCTCCTTTCCGGCGGGTTTCCGGCGCGGTATGGCGGGCGGCTTTCAGGCGTAATTGATGTTTATACCAAAGACGGCAACCAGCAACGACTGAGCGGCAGCGCCGAGCTGGGCCTCATTACGGGGCGGGTATCGCTGGAGGGGCCTGTTATCAAAGAACGCACTACCTTTTTTATCAGTGCCAGACAGTCGTTTTTACACCACTACCTCACACCCTACACCCGCGACCTCAAGGCCAAACGCGATGAAAAAGGAGAAACCGATTATCGCTTTTACGACATCAATGCCAAGGTAAGCCATACTTTTTCACCCAAAGACAGGCTTTATTTTAGCTTTTATAAAGGCGCCGACGGCTATGCCGACGGCGGCGGCCGCCAGGATCAGGTTTCCATTGACAATGGCGGCGGCCAGATTTTTGACTTCGACATTTTTCAGTCGTATGGAGAACGCATCAACTGGGGCAATACCGTAGGCGCGCTGCGGTGGAATCACCTTTTCAGCGATAAGGTTTTTGCCAACCTCACCCTCAGCCGCAGCGAGCTGTCGGTGCGCAGCAGTTATCGCCAGTACGATTCCATTGCGCTGGTGCAAACCGGGCAGTACTTCCGCGCTTTGACCCTCGGGCGCTTCCGAACGGGTATTGCCGATCAGGGGTTTCGGACCGACGTGCACGTACTCCCGCGCCCGGGGCAGGAGCTGCGCTTTGGCATTTCCTACAACTGGCGGCAGTTTGATCCCGGCGCCTTGGAACAGGATGAAAATAGCGCCAACCCTGACGATGAGCCGGCCAATGATCCCATTTCTACCCGGGAACTGAACGCCTATGCCGAGGGACAGTTTGATCTGGGCAGGCGCTGGCAGCTCAACGCCGGCCTGCACATGGCGCTATGGCAGGTAAGGCTACGGAATTACCTCACCTTACAGCCGAGGCTGCTGCTGTCGCACAGGCTGTCAGCCGATTTCAACTGGCATCTGTCGGCTTCGCGCATGGTTCAGTTTGTACATCTGCTGTCGAACTCGTCTATAGGCTTGCCCACCGATCTTTGGGTGCCTGCCACCGATAAAGTGGCTCCTGCTGAGGCCTGGGTGCTGACAGCCGGCGCCAATTGGGCGCCGAAGGCGGGTTGGCGCCTCAGCGTAGAAGCTTATTACAAGCCCATGAGGCAGTTGCTTAGTTATAGCGAAGGCGCAGTAAGCTTCCGCGACTGGGAAGAAAACGTAACCAGCGGCGAAGGCCAGGCCTATGGCATGGAATGGATGCTGACCAAAACCGCAGGCCGGTGGATGGGATGGTTGTCGTACACGCTGGCCTGGGCCAACCGGCGCTTCGACAACATCAACTTCGGGGAAGTATACCCTTTTAAATATGACCGCCGGCACGACGCCAAACTCTCACTTACTTACCGCTGCCGCCCCTGGCTACGCCTGTCGGGGGTATTTGTCTATAATACGGGCTCAGCCTTCAGCATACCTTTAGAAAAATATAACGTAGCCCTGCCTGGCATCATCCTGCCCAACGAGGGGGTGGAAGTCATCAGCTTTGGCGGGAAAAACCAATATCGGCTGCCTCCTTACCATCGGCTCGACCTCAATGCTCAGTTTTTGCTCAATCGCGCCGGTAAGCTGCGCCACCAGATTACGGCGGGCGTATACAATGCGTACGACCGAAAAAATCCGCTTTACTACAACGTGCGCAGCAGATATGTAAATGCAGGAAACGCGCTCATTTCTGTAAGCGAATTTGTACAGGTTTGGCTGCTGCCGGCATTGCCCTCATTGAGCTATAAATTAGAATTTTGATTTTCAACAAAATAAGGCTATATTTGTCTGGCCAATATACACGTCCAAATACACAAACTCATGTTTGGTCGCATCAGCAAAATGCTACTTCTCGCTTTACTCGGTCTCAGTGCTACCTGTGAGCGCCCCGTTGATCTGCCCATCGACCTGCCCGAGCCGCGCTTAGTAGTGGTTAGTAATTTTACATTGATGCGCCAGTTGGAGGTTAGGGTCTCGCGCAGCCAGTCCATCCTTGATGCCGGAGTGGGGGAGTACCTGCCCGACGCCCGCGTGGAACTTTATTCGGCCGGACTGCTATTGGAGCAGCTCGAATTGGTCATTCCGCCAGGAGGCCGCATTCCGCCTTATTATACTACCCGCAACGTAGCGCTCAGAGAAGGTGTGGAATACCTCATTCGGGTAGAAGTGGAAGGCTTCGAACCCGTGACGGCCGTTAGCGCCATTCCGCCGCCCGTGCCCATCAGCTACTTTCAGGTTTATAACGCCAGCCTGGGGCCGGCCCAGTCGCCGGGCGCCGTACTATACGACTATAGCGTGCGGTTTAATTTTCAAGATCCGCCCAACGAAACCAACTACTACCACCTCAACTTTTTCCAGCAGGTTAAAGAGTACATCAACATAGAAGGCGATACCATTATCCTGCGCGAGCTGCTCTATCCACTGGTTTTCAGTAGCGCCAACGACAACAATGTCATCAATGCCTATTTTAGCGGCGGTATACTCATGCAAGATAATCCCTTTCGAACAGGGCTGAATTTTCATACTAGTTTTGAAGTGGAGCCCGAGTTTGAGTTGTTGGGCAAAGTATTTGTAGAGCTGCGTACCGTCTCAGAAGATTATTACCTTTTCCACTCTTCGCTCAGTCGCCAGCAGGAACAGCCGCAAGGGCCGCTCACAGAGCCCGTCATCGTCTACGACAATGTCGATAATGGCCACGGCATCTTTGCAGGCTACAATACCTCTACCGATTCGGTTAGCGTTGTTATTCGTTAGGCTTTAATCTTTTCCAATATTTCGCGCCGATGTTGGCGCAGGTAGTCGAGGTCATGAGGCTCAGGCTTGCCTGCCCGCCAACCCAACTGCCAGCGGTACGCTTCGTCCAAATAATTCAGCCACCAGGGCATCAGGGCTATGCTTGCTATCGGTACCAATGCCAATGGCCAGGCGCCCGTACCTAAACCTAAACCCACCCATACGAGCGCATAAAAAAGGTAAGCTGCCAGCCAGGCGGCCAGCCGTACCGGCGAAAAAAATTCTATGGTGCGTATCTTGGTATTGGCCATCCACTGCCCTAAGGCCAGCGGCAACAAATGCCATATACCCAGCATTAGCGCAGGCGCCAGCCCCAGCCATAGCCGGGTGGTGTTTTTGCGGTCGGCGCTATACTTGCCTGCCAAAGCGGCATCATCAAGCTGAAAATCGCGCAGCCTGCCGAAGTACTCACCCGTAAGTTGCCTGAGCGTGCTGCGGTCGGCTTCCGGCATGGCGTTCAGCCTGTTGATGAGCGCCTTTTCGCCTTCCAGCGGCAGGGCTTCGCGGGTTATGGTACGCCTGATGCCGGCCAGGGGGCGCTCAGTGCGGTGTATCGTCAGCAAATCTTCGGCCAGCCGGTCGTCCTCGCGCCGGTCGATGTGGATGACGTGTTCGCGCAAGGCCGCAGCAAGCTGATCGGTGAGCTCGTTGATGGCTACATTAGGCTGGCGGTTGTATGCCTCCCGGAAATCAGAGGCCTTGATGGGCTCGCCGCAACGGATCATTACTTCGCTGCGCGCCTGCTCGGCATGGGTGTAATTTACGCCTATGGGCACAATAAACACCTCCTCCAATTGGGGGTCGGCCTCCAAAGCGCCCAACGCTAAGCGGGCAGTACCTTTCTTTAGCGGGCGCAGGCGCTTCTCGTGGATGCAGCGCCCTTCGGCCAAAATCATAATGGTGCGCTGCTCGCTCAGGGCCTTGAAACAAGCTGCAAAGGTATCGTAGTTTTGTTTGAGGTTCTGATAGCCGCCATCCTGAATGCGGTATACCGGCAGCATGTGCAGCCACTTGAGCAACCGCCCGAATACAGGGTGTTTGAACATATCGCCCCGCACCAGAAAATACAGATCGCGATCGAGTAAACAGGCTAAAATACATGGCTCCGTAAAAGCCGTAGGATGGTTGGCAGCCAAAATCACGGCCTGTTTGCGCGGTATGCGGTCGGCATGAGCCAGATCAATGCGGCGATAGTGTCGCTTCAGCGCCCAGGTCATCAACGGCCTAACAAAACGGTACAACAACATCCGGCAATCTGTTTGGTGCGCGGTAAAGATAGTAAGGTTTATCAATTCAGCGTCTCCCTCCTCATTACCCTGCCGCTTCACTGCAGCTTTTTCCGGCTTCGCATCGCCGGTTTTGGCGCTCTCCCCGACCGCCGCCTACCTTTGGCGAGTCAAGTTTACCATTCGTTCATTTAAAGGATTACACCGTGAAAAATTGGATGTTTTGCATGTTCTCCCTCATTTCGGCCGCAGCCTATGGCCAGGGCTACCCTGCCAATGCTCAGGTCATTCGAGACGTAAAAGGCTACAACGAATCTTTGGAGACCGCCCAAGTCGACGGCGCCTGGCGGCTCGAAAAAGAAGCCGGTTATACTTTTAGCAACATGGCCAAGATAGTGGTGCGCGGCCTTACCCGCCCCGTCAACGGCGTCAGCAAAAAGCTTGTCGGCTTAGCCATTTACGTGCGCGGCGCTGCTACCGACCCCTGGGTTTTCTCCCGCTACTTCGTCACCAGCACCGAATACGACGGCTTAGCCCCGCTTTCTGCCACGGAGTTAGTTGCTCAAACGCACGAAATGCTTGCTGCCACGCCCATCAACATCCTGCCCAATATGAACGACGTGGCCTGGGTCTACGGGGTCAGCATAGCTGAGGGCGTACAACCCACCCAAGACCTCAGCGGCGACTTCCTCTACAGCCCCGCCTATATCGAATATGAAGAAAAATTTATCGACTATGAGTTTCCGTTTGAAGGCGGCATCCGACGCCTGAAAATGGAGGTAACGCTTTATGTGCGCCCCGTTGACGGCGCCCTCAGGGTAGCCCGCGCATCCCGCAACAGCGCCGAACCCGTACAGGCAGGCAAAACCTTTATGTCGAAAAGCGCCTGGGAAGCTCTCCCTATGCTGGGCCAAAAACCCTATGCCGAAATGTCGGGCCCTCAGGGACCTGCGCTGCCCGCTTCTGCCGGCAATCGCAGCAACAACAATAAC
>CAYOTJ010000269.1:0-5644 GCA_964406855.1 uncultured Saprospiraceae bacterium | reverse complement strand
TAGAGGCCGGCGTATCGAAGGCGGGCGATATGGCCCGGCTGGCATCAATTGTGCAGCCGACCCTTGGGATTTTTACCAACATTGGCGCAGCTCATGACCAGGGCTTTGATGATCGTGCGCAGAAGACACGAGAAAAGAGTTTGCTCTTTGGCGGGGCAGAGCGGGTTATTTGTTGCCGTGACCAGGAGCTGGTTTTTCAGACCCTGGGGGAGCAGGGAATCCCCCGGCTATCATGGTCGATAGAGGGCAGAGAGGCCGACCTCGTCATCAGGAGCGTCGTGCGCGATGGCGCCAACACCCGCCTGGAGGGGAGCTTCAAGGGCGTTAACCGCATAATTGCCTTCCCATTTACCGATGACATAGCGCTTGAAAACGCCTGCCACTGCTGGGCGCTGCTGCTGCATCTGGGGATAAGCGACGAGATGATCAGCCGGGGCATGGCAGGGTTGCTGCGCCCTGGCCTGCGTTTGGAGCTCAAAGCAGGCCGTAACGATTGCCTCATTGTAGACGATACGTACAGCAATGACCTTACCAGTTTGGCTGCAGCCCTTTCTTTTGCCGAACAGCAAGGGCAAGACCGCCGGAAGACCCTCATCCTCTCTGACCTGTTGGAGAGCGGTCTGCCACCCAAACAACTATATCCGCAGGTGGCGGCGCTGCTGGGGCGGCGTTTTGATCGGGTTATTGGTGTGGGTGAAGCCATTATTGCCCTTGATGCGGTGCTCCCTGCCCAAATAGAACGGCGCTTTTATCCTTCTACGGAGGCGCTGCTCAGCGACCTTGATTCGCTGGCCTTCCGGCGCGAGCTCATCTTGCTCAAGGGCGCCCGTGCTTATGGCTTTGAGCGGATATCCTACCGGCTGTCGAAGCAAACGCACCGCACGGTGCTGGAGATAGACCTGTCGGCGGTGAGCCATAATTTGGCTGTTTTCCGGCAGTCGCTGGCCCCGGGCGTCAAGCTGGCGGCTATGGTAAAGGCCGCCGCCTATGGCAGTGGAGGGCCAGAAGTGGGCCGACTGTTGGAAGCGCAGGGTGTAGACTACTTAGTGGTGGCTTACCCAGACGAAGGCGTAGAGTTGCGGCGCGAGGGCATCCGGCTACCCATTATGGTATTGAATGCCGAGCCGGAGAGCTTTGAGTTATTACAAGAATATCAATTAGAACCGGAAGTATACGGATGGTCGCAATTGCGTGCGCTTACGCGGCTAACCCTGCCCCCGGTTATTCATCTCAAATTAGATACGGGTATGCATCGGTTGGGTTTTGATGCCGGAGCAGAAGGCGAGGCAGCGGCGTTAACCGATTTTTTCCGGCAGCACCCCCGCATACGCATAGCCTCTTTATTTACCCATCTGGCGGCGACAGAAAACCCGACACACGACGACTATACCCATCGGCAGGTAGCGCTTTTCAGGCTCATTGCTGATGCCTTGGCTACTACCATTGACTATACCCCCCTGCGCCATGCGCTCAACAGCAATGGCATTGCCCGCTTTCCCGATTACCAGATGGACATGGTACGACTGGGCATAGGGCTGTATGGCGTAGAGGTGGATACTTATCAGCATCAGTTACTACCTGCCCTGAGTCTGAAAGCCCGGGTAGCCCAAGTGCGCGAACTGCCTGCCGGCGAGACGGTGAGTTATGGTCGCAGCGGCCGGCTCACCCGTGCGAGCCGTATTGCTACGCTCAGTATTGGCTATGCCGACGGCTTTCCCCGGGCGGCGGGTTATAGTAAGTATGCAGTGCGCATCCACAACGGCGCCGCCCCTACGGTGGGCGCCATTTGTATGGATATGTGTATGGTAGATGTAACCGACATCCCCAATGTAAGAGAGGGCGACACCGCCCTGATCTTTGGGGCAGAGCCCGGCGTAGCTCAATTGGCTCAGGTGAGCGGCACCATCCCTTATGAAATACTGACAGGTATTTCGGGGCGGGTACATCGGTTGTATATTCAGGAATAGGCTACCTGGGCGCTTTCAGGGTATGTTGCCATAGTTCTTCGCCATTGGTATCGAAAACCTGTATGAGCAGTTGGCGCGCAGTGCGGGGGCCACTGAAGGATAGCAGGCCGAAGTTGCGTTTGGTGACGAGCGTATTGTCTACGCGAAACGTATTTATGTCGGTCACGGAAAAAGCCGGCCCTGCGGTGAGGGGCGATACGGTGATGTCGTAGACCTCGTTGCCGGCGGCGTTGACGTAGCGACTGAGTTCGCTGTGGTGGCGATCGCCGGTGAGGAAGATAACGCCTTTGATGTTTTCTTCTTCGATGCGGCGCAATAACCATTCGCGTTCTTCGGGGCAGGCATTGGCATAGGTTTCATGCACGGCAGCGGTATTGAGCACCTGACCGCCTATGGCTACGAGTTTGAAAGGTGAATTGCTGGCTGCTAAGGCGTCGATGAGCCATTCGCGCTGGTTTTCTCCTAAAATGGTGCAGTCGCCGGTTTTGCGATCATTGGGCGTGCGATAGTAGCGATCGTCGAGGAGGAAAAATTCCATATCCTGGTATTGAAACCAGGTGGCTACGCCGGGCTGGCCATTGACGCCATAGGTGGGATTGCCCCAGAAAAGTTGAAAAGCTTCGAGGGTTAGATCTTTGTGTACATAGCTGCGGTCGCTGTTATCGGGGCCAAAGTCGTGATCATCCCAGGTAGCATAGTGATGGGTGCTGGCGAGTAGCGGTTGAAGCTCGGGCAACGACCGGGAGTGGGTATAGCGGTGCATGATACCTGTACGCGTGTGGAAATCACCTTCGCGGAGGTAGGTATTGTCGCCCAGCCAGAGCATGAGATCGGGATGGCGATTGTATATGGATTCAAATACATTGTATTCGGCGCCATAGGGTTTTCCAGGGCGGTCGTATAGGGGTTCGTTAACGTAGGCACAACTACCAAAAGCGACGGTGAAGGGAGGCGGATCGGTTCGGTACTGCCAGTGGGTTTGGGTGCGGAAACGCAGCGGATAGGGGCGTGGTGTTTCGCGACCGTTGATTAGCAGTTGGTAGGCATATACTTTGCCGGGCAGGGCTTGGTCGGCAACCAGTTTGGCGGTATAAGCGTTTTGTCGGTAGGTACTCACTTTGGCGGTCATCATCCGGGTTTGTGGCTGGAGGGTGTCCCAGTAGACAACCTGTACTTCTGCTTCAGCTTTGGTTTGGACCCAGATGAGGGCTTCGCGCATTTCAGAATAGCCGAGCATGGGGCCCGACTGTAGGAGATCGGCCTGAGCGCTGAGGGCGCTTACGCAGGCGACAACAAATGAGAAGGCAATGGAAAAACGCATATCCGAATTTTGCCGTTAAAGTTAGGGGCTTCATGTCAAAGTATGACTGACAAACCATTAAAGGATGGTTAATTTTGGCTAAATTGGTCTTATGGAAGCAATATAGGCCGGGTTGGCCGGGTTTATTTGAGTGTGCGTTTTTCGTCGAGCAACTTCAAAAAACGAGTATGAAAAATATCCCAAAAACGGGGTTTATCACCTTTGCCTTATTTTTGTTCTCTTTGGTGGGAACGGCCCAGTCGGCTTGTTTGCGCGGAGACTGTGAAAATGGGTTTGGGCTTTGTGAATTTCCCGGAGGCGCCCGTTATGAAGGGGAATTTCGGCGTGGCCAGCTTCATGGTCGCGGCATTCTTACCTACCCCGACGGCAGTAAGTATATTGGTAGCTGGACGAACCAGCGCCGTTCGGGCCGGGGCCGCATGATTCTGGCCGATGGCAGCGAATATCTGGGCGATTTTGATGACAACAACTATCAGGGGCAAGGCGCTATGCGTTATGCCAACGGCAACCACTACGAAGGCGAGTGGGCTGCCGGTCAGCCCAGCGGGCAGGGCGTTTTTGTGTTTGCCAATGGCGACCGTTATCAGGGCGGGTTTCAGGAAGGGCGCTTCTTTGGCCAGGGGGTTATGCACTATGCCGACGGGGCCCGTTATGAGGGCGAGTGGGCGGCTAACAAACGCCAGGGGATGGGCGCTATGTACTACCTTGACGGGCAGGTAGTGAGCGGCCGCTGGGAAGATGATCAGCTTAAGGCCGACTGGTCGGGGTTGGCTGCCGTAGGCGATACGAGCCTGCTGCGCGATTGCACGCTGTCATCATGCCCCGATGGTAAGGGCAAATTTATCTACGCTGATGGTAGTCGCTATCTGGGCGACTTTATCAATGGTCAGCCTCAGGGGGCTGGTATCGTCTATTATGCCACTGGCGATCGCTACGAAGGCGGATGGCAACGCCACGGCCCGGCCGGCCGCGGGATTATGCACTATGCTGACGGCCGCATTGTGGGCGGTATCTGGGATGAAGCGAAACTGGCGCACACCCTCTTTCAGTCGCATCGGCAAGGGGAGCAGCCTATTCAGGTCGATAAAAGTCCTGAGATCAAAATATGGGCCGTTATTGTAGGCGCTGCCCGATATACCCACATGCCTTCGTTGCGCTATACCGACGATGACGCTTATCACATTTTTGCCTTTTTGAAAAGCCCCGAAGGCGGGGCGCTGCCGGATGCGCAGGTTCGCCTGCTCATTGATGAAGACGCTACCCGCGAGAATGTGCTGGACGCCATACGGTCTGTCTTTTTGCGGGCTGACGAAAATGATGTAGTTTTGTTTTACTTCTCGGGCCACGGACTGCCAGGGGCTTTTCTCCCCGTTGACTACGATGGTTATCAAAACCGCTTAGAACACGACGAGATACGGGAGTTGCTTCGCGCCTGCCGGGCCAAGCATAAGTTGGTGCTGGCCGACGCCTGTCATTCGGGGAGCCTGCTGGCAGTCCGTTCGGCGGCTACCATCGAAATAGAGCGTTACTATCGCGCTTTTGAAGAAAGTCGGGGCGGCACTGCCCTGCTGCTTTCTTCCAAAAGCGAGGAGTATTCGCTGGAAGATCGCGGGTTGCGTTCGGGAATTTTTAGTCATTACCTCATCCGGGGGCTGAAGGGCGAAGCCGATAGTAACGCCGATCAGATCGTGACCGTGCGCGAGTTGTTTGTGTTTGTACATCAGCAAGTGCGCACGTATACCGGCAACATACAAACGCCTACCATCACCGGCGACTATGACGAAAACATGCCTGTGGCGTTCGTGCGGAAGTAATCCCGCCCCTTAGCCCTGGCAGCAAGAACCCATACTGCAAATTAACACAGGCGAACCATGAAAACGAGACGGTACTATGTATGTATAATCGCACTGCTGGGGCTCGTTCGCGCGAGCGTAGCCCAGTGTGTAGAAGGCAACTGCCAACAAGGTGAAGGCGTATTTATACTTCCCGGCGGGAACCGTTACGTTGGCCAATTTCAGCGAGGCGCTATGGAAGGTGAGGGCGCCCTGTATTATACCGATGGCAGCCGCTATCTCGGCGGCTTCAAAAATGGGCAGCCCAGCGGTCAGGGGGTGCGCATTTTCTCCGATGGCAGCCGCCAGGAGGGGTACTGGCAAAATGGCCGCCTCCAAAGCGCCGTGCAGTTAGAACTCACCCCTCGGGCAGCTACCCGAACCGGTTGTGTGTCGGGGGATTGCCAGAATGGCAATGGCACGTACGTTTTTACCGGAGGCGCCATTTATACCGGCAATTTCTCCAATGGCGAAATTCATGGTCACGGCATTTGTTACTACCCTGACGGCAGCACATATAAAGG
>CAYOTJ010000268.1:5231-5652 GCA_964406855.1 uncultured Saprospiraceae bacterium | reverse complement strand
GCGCAGGGTGCAGGGGAGGCAGGGTGTTGGGCGGCGGGGCCCATAATACAGGGCCCCATGTTGAAAAAAAAGCGCCCACTCCCTTTGTTATCCCGAAAAGATAACTACCTTTGCAGCCGGTGAGCGGCATGCGGCAGCTCCTTCTGAACCCCCCCAGGGCGGAAACGCAGCAAGGGTAGGAGGTTGAGCGCCGGTATGTTGTCTCACCTTCGTTTTTTACTTTTCGACTACAGCCAAGTAACCGGATGAAATTTTTTATTGACACGGCAAGTCTGGATCAAATTCGCGAAGCCGATGAGCTGGGCATATTGGATGGCGTGACCACCAATCCCTCTTTGATGGCCAAAGAAGGTATTTCCGGGGAAGCCAACATCATCCGGCACTATCAGGATATAGCTGCGCTGGTGGAAGGCCACGTAAA
>CAYOTJ010000268.1:3465-5221 GCA_964406855.1 uncultured Saprospiraceae bacterium | reverse complement strand
ATCAGCGTCGATTTTGCCGGTATGATCAAGGAGGCCGAGCGCCTCGCGGGCTTAGCGGAAAACATTGTAGTGAAAATTCCGATGACCAAAGACGGCGTAAAAGCTTTGGCCTGGTGTACCCAGCAAGGCATACGCACCAACTGTACTTTGGTGTTCAGCGGCGCCCAGGCCATACTGGCTGCTAAGGCCGGCGCTACCTACGTTTCGCCTTTTATCGGGCGCGTAGACGATATTAATTGGGATGGTGTTGAATTAATCAAACAAATTGCCGAAATTTACGCCATCCAGGGCTTCGACACGGAAATCCTGGCGGCTTCGATCCGCACGTCCAAGCACATTGTGGATTCGGCCTTAGCCGGCGCGGACGTGGTTACCTGTCCGCTGTCGAGCATTTTAGGCTTATTTAAGCACCCGCTGACCGATCTGGGCTTAGAGCAATTCTTAGCCGATCATCGTCGGGCCAATAACTTGTAGAGGCTATCTTTATACATACCATTTAAAAAGGGGCGCCATTTATGGTCGCCCCTTTTTTGTTGAGCTCTTATCTTTACCAAAATAAAACCAAACGGCATGTATACCAACGTTGAAGCATCATTGCAGGCCGAGCTGGAGGAGATTCGCGAGGCAGGCCTGTACAAGCAGGAGCGGGTGATTGTGACGCCCCAGAGCGCGCACATCATGACGCAGGACGGGCGGCAGGCGCTCAACTTCTGCGCCAACAACTACTTAGGGCTGTCGTCGCATCCCGAGGTGATTGAGGCGGCCAAGGCCGCCATTGACAGCCACGGCTTTGGCTTGTCGTCGGTGCGGTTTATCTGCGGCACCCAGGACCTGCACAAAACCTTAGAGCGCAAGACGGCCGAGTTCTTAGGCATGGAGGACGCCATCTTGTATGCTGCGGCCTTCGACGCCAACGGGGGCATCTTTGAGCCGCTCATGGGCGCCGAAGACGCCATCATCTCCGACGAGCTCAATCATGCTTCCATCATCGACGGCGTACGCCTGAGTAAGGCCCAGCGCTACCGCTACCGCCACAACGACATGGCTGACCTGGAGGCCCAATTGCGGGAAGCCCGCACGGCCCGCCGCCGGTTGGTGGTCACCGACGGCGCTTTCTCCATGGACGGCACCATTGCCCAATTGGACAAAATCTGCGACTTAGCCGAGCGCTACGACGCCATGGTGATGATAGACGAATGCCACGCCACCGGGTTTTTAGGCAAAACGGGCCGGGGCACCCACGAGTTCCGCAATGTGATGGGGCGGATAGACATCATTACGGGCACCTACGGCAAAGCCTTGGGCGGCGCTTCGGGCGGCTTTACGGCGGCGCGGAAGGAAATTGTAGAACTGCTGCGGCAGCGCTCGCGGCCTTATCTGTTTTCCAATACGCTGGCGCCATCCATTGCGGGCGCTTCCATACGGGTGCTGGAGCTGCTGAGCGAGTCGACCCACCTACGCGATAAGCTGGAGGCCAATACGACTCACTTCCGCAGCAAAATGACGGAGGCCGGCTTCGACATCCTGCCCGGCGAGCACCCCATTGTGCCCATTATGCTGTACGATGCGCCGCTGAGCCAGGAGTTTGCGCGCCGGCTGTTAGACGAAGGCGTGTACGTCATCGGCTTCTTTTATCCGGTGGTGCCCAAGGGCAAAGCCCGCATCCGGGTTCAAATTTCAGCGGGGCATGAAACGGCCGACCTCGACGCTGCTATTGCCGCCTTTACGAAAGTTGGAAAAGAGCTGAAGGTGATAT
>CAYOTJ010000268.1:0-3455 GCA_964406855.1 uncultured Saprospiraceae bacterium | reverse complement strand
TTGTTCGGACAAAGGTTTGTTTTTATCCTTCACGATCCGGCGGGGGCCGGTAAAACCAAATTTCGTATGGCCAAAACAATGCAGTGGTTTTTAGACAAGTATGGCGAAAGCCACCTCAATCCCACCAATAAGCTGATCCACTGGGTATGCGTGCCCGCCATTGTGTTCAGTTTACTGGGGTTGTTATACGCCATTCCTTTCCCGGTGGAGCGCGCGCTGTTTACCAACTGGGCGGCGGTGTTCATTGGCGTTACCATTTTTTACTACCTGCGCCTGAGCCTGCCTATGGCGGCAGGTATGATTTTAGTGACCGGAGCCATGCTGTGGGGGCTGGATGCCATTTATCAGGCCGCGGGCGAGTCGGCCGGCCGGCTGGCGCAGGTGTGCTTAGGGGTTTTTGTGGTAGCCTGGATCGGTCAGTTTATCGGGCATAAGATCGAAGGAAAGAAGCCGAGCTTCTTGGAAGACGTGCAGTTTTTAATGATCGGGCCGGCCTGGTTGTTGCACTTCATCTACCGAAAGGTGGGCATAAGATATTGATGAAAACAAAACCCCGCGCTTTCCCGTGCGGGGTTTTTTTTCGTTGGGCGTCGCAAATTGAGGGAAAGCCGTATATTTGCGGAGTTTTTTTCCGGCCAAGAATTTGGAGGCCTTGGCGGGAAGACAGTTATGTATTATTATTTGCTTAACATTTGCTAACCTTCTACAGAGGAGAGTCTAAATTTACGAACTATGCAAGGAAAGGGAATTGTTAAATTTTTCCTTGTGGTTATGGCGCTGGTGACCTTAGTGCAGTACATATTCATCTTGCCTACGCGCAAGGTGGAGCGTTCTGCCGAGGAATACGCCCAAAACGCGTCGGCTACCATTCAAGATGCAGTGCAGCGCAAAGCTGTGATGAAACAAGCGCGTGCCGCTTACCTGGACTCGATGTCCACCGAAACGGTATTTAAAATCCCGTACCTCAAATCGTACACCTATCAGGAGCTCAAGGCCCAGCAATTGGCCCTTGGTCTCGACCTGAAAGGCGGTATGAGCATTATCCTGCAGGTAGACCTGAAGGAATTCATTCGCGCACTGGCGCAAAACTCTAAGGACCCAACATTTGTAGAAGCGTTAGAAGAAGCCTCCAAAGCTCAGCAGGGAACGCAGCAGGATTTCGTATCGCTTTTTGCAACGGCATGGCGCAGCAAGGCCAACGGTAAGACGCTGGCGCCCATTTTCCAGCGCAATGAAGCCCTGCGCGACGACATCAACTACAACTCTTCGGATGGCGACGTGATCCGGGCCTTGCGCCGCAAGTCGGATGAAACCGTAAGCCAGACGTTCGAGCTGCTCAAGCAGCGTATCGATAAATTGGGGGTAGTACAGCCCAACGTGAGCCTCGACGCCGAGCGCGACCTCATTTTGGTGGAACTTCCTGGTATCGACAACCCCGAGCGCGCCCGCAACTATCTGCAGGCTGCCGCTAACCTGGAATTTTACGAGACGTATCGCATCTCCGACGCCGGCATCATGCAGGCCCTCACCGAGGCCAATACCAAGCTGGGCCAACTCATGGGCGGCCAGCAAACGGAGCGCGAGATTTTGCGCATCGATACTACGTTTGTGACCGATTCGCTGGGCAATGCCGATCGCAGTAAAATTGCCAGTCTCGACACCATTTACAACGATATGGCGGGGCCGCTGTTTGCCGCCCTTACGCCCAATGCTCAAGGCGTTATGGGTCAGGCCATTATGGGTACGGCCAACCGCAACAAGATGGCCAGCGTAATGGCTATGCTGTCGCGCCCGGAAGTGGCTTCACTTTTCCCGGCCGATGCTGCCTTCCGCTGGGGCCGCAACCCCATCGTCAACCAGGAGACCAACGAGCCCACCGACGAATATGAGCTCTATGCCATCAAGGCAGGTCGCGACGGCAAGGCGCCGTTGTCGGGCGAGCATGTAACTACGGCCAGCGCCCAGCCTGACCCCAATACCAATCAGATTGCCGTATCGCTCCAGATGGACAATACGGGCGCCAAGATATGGAGCCGCCTCACTACGGCCGCCGCTCAGGATGGCAACCGCGAAATTGCCATCCTGCTCGACAGCGCTGTAGTATCGGCGCCCCGCGTGAACGAGCCCATCACGGGTGGAAGCAGCCAGATTACGGGCGGTTTCGACATTCAGGAGGCTACCGACTTAGCCAATATCCTCCAGATTGGCCGCCTGCCGGTAAGCACAGAGATCATTCAGGAATCGCTGGTAGGCCCTTCACTGGGTAAAGAAAACATCAATCGCTCCATCATCGCCTTAGTTATTGGCTTTGGCATTGTGATGGCGTTTATGATCTTTTACTACGCCGGCGGCGGTATGTTCTCGGTGGCGGCGCTGCTGCTCAACGTAGTGTTTATCTTTGCCGCTCTGGCCAGCTATGGCACGGTGCTTACGCTGCCGGGTATTGCCGGTATCGTGCTCACCATCGGTATGGCCGTAGACGCCAACGTGATCATCTTTGAGCGCATCCGCGAAGAATTGCGCGAAGGCAAAACGCTGATGATGGCCATAGGCGACGGTTTCAAAAACTCGTATTCGGCCATCATTGACGCCAACGTGACTACCATCCTTACGGCCATGATTCTGGCTTACTTCGGCCTGGGTCCCATTAAGGGCTTTGCCGTGGTGCTCATCATTGGCGTACTGTCGTCGATGTTTACGGCCGTATTGGTGAGCCGGGTGCTCATCGACTGGTGGGTAAGCAAAGGCCGCGAGGTTCGCTTCGGCACCCGCGCTACGGAAATGGCGCTTACGGGGCTGAACGTCGACTGGATTGGTAGGCGCCGCATTGCTTATATGTTTTCAGGCGCCCTTATTCTGGCCGGTCTGGTAGCGATGGCTACGCGTGGTTTTGATATGGGCGTCGACTTCAAGGGCGGTTACAGCTTCAACATTACTTTTGCTTCCAATGCCAATGTAACGGCCGACCAACTGCGCAGCGGGCTGGCGGCTTCACTGGGCGGCCAGACGCCGGTGGTAAAGTCGGTAGACACCGATAATACCTTCAACGTCATTACCAGCTACCTCATCAATGCAACTGAAGAGAACGGCGTGAAGCCCGAAGACCGCGTGATGGAAGCCCTGCACAAGGGCGTGCAGAGCGTAGCGGGCGCCGATCTCAGCTTAGAATCGTTTAAGGCTACGGATAGTGAAGGCACCCACGTGACCAGTTTCAGCAAGGTAGGCCCTACCATTGCCGACGATATCAAGCGCAGCGCCATCTATGCAGGCGTTTTTGCCCTGCTGCTGATCTTCCTGTACATCTTCATCCGGTTTAGCCGCTGGCAGTACTCGCTGGGCGCTGTGGTTGCCCTGTTCCACGATACGTTGATTACGCTGGGCATTTTCGCGCTGTTCCACGGCATATTGCCCTTCAGCATGGAGGTTGACCAGGCTTTCATCGCCGCCATCCTGAC
>CAYOTJ010000267.1:0-5667 GCA_964406855.1 uncultured Saprospiraceae bacterium | reverse complement strand
CCAACGGCGTGCAGATCGGCGGCGTCGGCGGGCATGGGCAGCCAGCCCTCAAATTGCCCAAAGTTGGTAAACTCGGCTACACCCCGGCCTGCAAAGGCCAAGTACACCCGCTCGCGCTGTGCCAGCACCTGCGCGGGTGCCTCGTTTATACCCAGCAACAGGCGCAGGTCATCGGAGCGCAGCAGCTCCTGCCCCTGCGGGTTCAGCAACTTCAGGCGGTAGTCCCAGTCGTCGTATACCCAGAGGTTGTTGTCGCGGCTTAGCCCCACCGTAGCGGCATTCAGCAAGCCGGTTTGGCGCAGGTCCAAGCCGGCCCATACGTTGAGGGTGCGGTCTAAGATCACTACCTGCTGGTGGGCGGGGTAGTACAGCAGCAGGTTGAAGGGGTTGGCCACATCTACGGCCGCCAGCTCGCCTAAGGTGTTGTTGTTGTACCTGAACAGCTCAACCCCGTCAGGATTGTACTTGATGAGTTCATTCCGGGGGGTTACGGCATAGGCCTGCCCCAGCTCGTCGGCAGCCAGCAGCACAAAGGCGCCGCGCTGCTCCCATAGCGGCAGGGCCGCCGTGTCGGGAGCGGGCCACAAAGCTGCCGCCTGGCACCACCACATCATCCAGCCTAACCACATGGCTTAGTCGGCCAGCACCTGCTCGGCGTGGTTTTTGGTATCTACCTGATCGATGACTTTGGCAATGATCCCGTTTTCATCAATCACAAAGGTAGTACGGATTACGCCCTCATACGAGCGGCCCATAAACTTCTTGGGCCCCCACACCCCGTAGGCGCGCAGGGTGGCCTGCTCATTGTCTACCAGCAGCGGAAAGGGAAGCTGGTGCTTCTCCTTAAATTTTTTGTGCTTCTGGGCCGTGTCGGGGCTTACGCCCAGCAGTTCATAGCCCTTGGCGCGCAGGTCGGCATAGGCGTCGCGCAAGCTGCAAGCCTCGGCCGTACAGCCCGGCGTATCGTCTTTGGGGTAAAAAAACAACACTAATTTTTTGCCCCTGAAAGAGGCCAGCGTCAGCACATTGCCCTGCTCGTCGGCGCCTTGTAGCTCGGGGGCCGGCTGGCCCGCCTGTAAGTTTGTCATATCCTTGGTTGGTTGTGTGTATATTTTTAGAGAACCATAACCCCTGTTAAATGGCTCAACCCGGTATTAAGTTCAAAACGATGGCGCGCTGATTTTTATGCAGCGCATCGGCAGGTTTTGTACATCCACCTCGACGTTATCCGGGCCTATATGCGCAAAACCTGTCGGCGCAAGCTATATTTGGGCGTGCCCCGCGCGCCGGCTTGGGCGCTCTGCTGATTGTTATGCAGGCCGATGCCGATGCTTCCAGACCTATTCCAATATCTGCAACTTGGCAAACTTGAGCATGATCTTCTTCTCTGGCGGATCGCTGAGTTTGAACACGATGGTAGCCACGCGGTTGTCGGCGCCGCCGTCTATGCTGGTCACTTTGCCCTCCCCGAACTTGAGGTGCAACACCCGCTGGCCGGCGGCAATCTGGTCGGATGGGCTGGGCTTAAAGTCTTTGGGGTCCATCTGAAAAGCCGGGGCCGCTGCGCGGCGGGTCGGAAAGGCGCCGCTGACCCGCGAGCCGCTTTCCGATACGGGCCTTGGGGCTGCGGCGCCCGTATCCACGGGGCGGGTCATGCCCGTGCTGCGGGCGCCCACAGGGCTGTCGATGAGGTGAGCCGGAATCTCTTCCAGAAAGCGGCTGGGCGGGTTGTAGGTCATTTTTCCAAAGCGGTAACGGGCATTGGCGTACGACAGGGTCAGCAGTTGCTCGGCCCGCGTGATGGCCACATAAAACAGCCGCCGCTCTTCATCTAAGCCGTCCGGCGAGTCCATGCTCATAAACGAAGGGAAGAGCTTCTCTTCTAAGCCCACCAAAAAGATAGACTTAAACTCCAGCCCTTTAGCCGAGTGTACCGACATCAGGCTCACCCGGTCTTTGGTTTCGTCTTCGCTTTCGTCGAAGTCGGTGAGCAGGGCAATGTTTTGCAGGTAGGAGGCCAGCGACTTGTCGGGCACGCTGCCGGCGTCCATTACCGAGTCTTCTTCTACAAACGACTTGATGGCGTCGAGCAGGGCGTTGAAGTTTTCCTGTCGGCCCATACCTTCAATGCTGGTGTCGGCATTGATGAGCTGGAGCAAACCCGAGCGGCGGGCCATAAAATCGGCGATCTCATAGGCGTTGGCCTGTTGCTGCCGGCTTTGCGCCTCGCGGATGATGGCCACGAACTCGTCGAGGGAGTTGCGGGTGCGGGCGGGTACCGGCGCCTCGGGAATGATTTCCCAAATCGACTTTCCGGTTTGGTTGGCTAAGTCGGCCAGTTTATCTAAGGCGCCATCGCCTATGCCCCGACGCGGATAATTGATCACGCGGCGCATCGCCTCTTCGTCGTTGGGGTTCACCACTAAACGCAGGTAGGCGATGAGGTCTTTTACTTCCTTGCGCTGGTAAAACGACATGCCTCCAAACACCTTGTAGGCGATGTTGTAGCGGCGCAGATATTCTTCAAATACGCGGCTCTGGGCATTGGTGCGATACAGGATGGCGATGTCGCTGTTGCGCAGGTGATCGCGATTTTTTTGCTCTACAATGGTATCTGCCACGCGGTTGCCCTCCTCGTTGTCGGTCATGGTTTTGAGGAGGCGTATGCGCTGGCCTTCGCCTTTATCACTCCAGATGCGCTTTTGTATCTGGCGGCGGTTGTAGGCAATGACCTCGTTGGCAGCTTGCACAATGTGGCTGGTAGAGCGGTAGTTTTGTTCGAGCTTAAAAACCTGGATGCCGAAGTTTTTAAAGTCGCTTTCAAAATCGAGGATGTTCTGTATGGTGGCCCCTCGAAAGGCGTAGATCGACTGGGCGTCGTCGCCTACGACACAAATATTGCGCTCGCTGCCGTCGTAGTGGCAAAGCTTGCGGAGTATGGCGTATTGCAGGTAGTTGGTGTCTTGAAACTCATCCACCATCAGGTAGCGGAATTTGGCGCGGTACTTATCTAATACCTCAGACTGATTCTGGAGCAGCTCGAAAAGGCGGTAAAGCAGATCGTCGAAGTCCATGGCGCCCGCCTTTTTGCAGCGGGCTGTATAGGTCTCGTATATTTTGTACACTAAGGGCATACGGGCGGCCTTGTCCTGCTGCATCAGCTCGGCGTTTTGGGCATAGCGGGCCGGCGTAATGAGGTTGCTTTTTGCCGAGGAGATGCGCTGCAGAATGGTGTTGGCCGAGTAGATGTCCTTATCGAGATTCATCTCCTTGATGATGCTGCCGATGAGGCTCTTGGCGTCGTCGGTATCGTAGATCGTAAAGTCGGAAGGATAGCCGATGTGCCGGGCCTCTACGCGCAGGATGCGGGCAAAGATAGAGTGGAAGGTGCCTGCCCATACGCCGCCGGCGCGCTCGCCCACTACTTTGCCGATGCGCTCTTTCATTTCTCGGGCCGACTTGTTGGTGAACGTCAGGGCCAGTATCTCCCAGGGCGCCGCACCCTGCTCTATGAGGTAGGCAATGCGAAAGGTGAGCACCCGGGTTTTGCCCGAGCCGGGGCCGGCTACTACAAGCACCGGGCCTTTCGTATTGGTGACGGCGGCGCGTTGAACCGGATTCAGGGTATCGAGGTAGCTATCCAATTGGGCAGACATGTACAATTCCTTTTTGGGGATATGAATTAAAGTGGGTCGAATTAGAGCGGGGCGGGCGCGCTCAGGATTCTGTTGAGCATCACCCGGGTGATGAGGTAAGTAGACTTTACGCCGTCGAGGCCAAGGCTGCCGCTGGCTAAGGTGTGCCCTGTCAGCAGGGGGTTGTCAGAGGCGTAATAGGCATAGCGCAGCACTACGCCGGGGCTGATGTTGCGCCTTATCTGGCTCGAAGCCTGGATGGCTTTCTGGTAGTGGGCGCCCTCCATCTCCAGCCCGATGGCCTGCCACGACGACTCTAAGAAGTACTGGAGTACATCTTTGTTCTGGAGGCTGGTGCCCAGCACCGTGATCATGGGGCCTTCCAGAACGGCTAAGCCCTGCTCGCTAAAGTCGGCGGCAGAGAGGTCGTTGTGGAAAGGGTAGTTGTCGGCGGTGCCTTCAAAGACGTGGGCTGTAGGGATCATAAGATCGCCCTTGCCGCCCTTGAGTATGCCCGCCTTGCCCATGATGTTGATGGAGGCTACTTTGATTTTCACATTCCGATCAGCGATCCGGTAGGGGCGCAGCAGTTCATCCATGGTTTCGTAGGCCTGCTCGCCGAAGGCATAGTCCATTACGAGCACCACGGGCGCGGCGTCTTGGGGCAGTTGCCATACAATTTCTTTGGGCAGTTGGCTATGGTCTATTTCGGCTAAGTTAAAAACCTGGGCGGTGATGTTGGCGCCGCTCATGTCTTCCAGTTGGGTCATGCCATGCTCCAGGGCGTAAGCCTGTACGCGGGCGCGCCAGTCGGCGCGGTTGGGCAGACTGAGCTCCCGGGCGAGGTCTTCGAGTTCGGCATCGGGTGCCAGGTCGGCTAAAGCGGCCCGGGCGTAGAGGCTGTTCATGACGCTGTGAGGGTTGGCGCTGATGATGTGCAGCGGGCGCTCCAGCAAATGCTGTTCGGAGAGCGTTTGTTTAATGCGGCCTGCCCAGGCTTCGCCGTAGTGGTGATGCCCGATTTGGTCGCGCAGGGCGCTGGAGAAGGTGATCTCCCGGTCATTTTTATCGTAGGTTTCCTCGGTGGCGCGGCGGCCCAGCCAGTAGGCGATGTGGAAGATGCTGTTGACATCGGGGTCGTCCTGGAAGCGCCGGCAGGCCTTGACGGTTTCATCGTAGGTGCGCCCCAACAACGAGCTGAGGTAGGTGTAAGCGACCTCTCTGTTGAACTCTGTGCCCAAGCGTTCTTTTTCCACGATCTCCTCCAGCATCTGCCATTCGCGCTTTTTTTCCTGACGGTGGTTTTCGCTGTTGCGCCTGATCTTCTCCGCCTCGATGTACATAAAGGTGAGGTGGGTGAGGATGTCGTAGATGTCGGAGCGACCGCGGGTCATTTCGATGTACATCTCTTCGTCGTCGATGCGGTAGGCATTGCGGCGGCGCTTGGGTGGAATGATGGGCACAAAGCGGCTGTTTTCAAAGCCCTCGCGGGCGATGAGCCGGATAAAGCGAACTTCTTCAATGCCACGCGGCAGGCGCTGGAACACATACAACAAGCCGTCGAGCTCTACCCGTTCGGGGTCGTTGATGCTGCCGTATATCTCGGGGCGAAGTTCGCGCAGAGCCGAGGTCATGGCTTCGCCTGATACGCCCATGGGTTTGTATCCGCCCCGTATAAACAGGTGCCGCATAGCGATATAGAGCCGCTCGATGGCTGCGCGGCTTTCCTGGGCGCGCGTGAGTACGGGGGTCTGAGTCAACATAATTTGTACTGATGAAGAACTGAGCAAAGATAAAAAGTTTTGCCAACATTAGACAGCCTCCAACAGGCCATTACATAGACTTGTTCGGCGGGATGCAGGCGGAGCGGGCAGCCCGGGCGAGGGGATGTGGAAAACTCCTCGACCGGACAGCCCGGCGCCGTGCAAGGTGTTATCCGAAGGCGGATGATATGCCGCCAGGGGGTTTTACCCGGATGAGCGCAGCGAAGATTTTCACCCGGCCGAATGCAATGAGGACGCGGTTTACCCGA
>CAYOTJ010000266.1:276-5692 GCA_964406855.1 uncultured Saprospiraceae bacterium | reverse complement strand
ATTTGTACAAAGCGGAAGCCGGCCTCATAGCCATTTTTATCAATAAGGGGCAGCATCGGCTGGATGCTGTTCTGGCGGCGATCGATGCGCGTATAGAGGTCGTGAATGCGCGTCCAGTTGGCAGCTTGCCCGTCGGCTTTCAACCGTTCTGCGGTGGCCATGTCGCGCTCATTGGCGCGTATAAAGGCCTCTTCGAGCAGGCGCACCATATCGGGGTTTTTCTTTTTCTTGCCCACTAAGCGACGCTGAGCATACTCAATAGCGGCATCATAGTCGCCGGTTTCGATGATGCGTTCAGCGCTGGCACAGCTCTGCAAAACAAAAGCGATCAACATCGCAAAGAGCAGGAACGGGGGAGCATTTACTGGGCGTTTCATGACGTGAATGTTTTATAATTGCTTGATGCGTCAAAGATACGCCTGCCTCAAGCCCGCCGCTGCTAAGGAAAGGTTAAACGCCCCGGTACTTTGGTTAAACCCTATTAAAATGTGTTAATGGGTACTTAATTTTAGATTCTTCTCAGCACAAAACCCCGCCCTACGCTGTATTTCCCTTTGCCATTTAAGCGGGCATCGAGCCACAGAACGGCGTCGGTGACTAAGCAAAGCCAAGGCTCGCGGCGGGAGGGGCGCAGCACAACGCGGCTATTGTCGTCGTTGCCTTTGTCGAGGTTAGTAGCATTTGCTTTGAACCAGCGCTGTACAATGCCCGTCCAGTACATCTCCAGCAGGCCCACGAGATAGCCGCTCAGGGGATGCTCCTCTATTACTTCCAATTGATTGTTTTCAGCCCACCGACGAAACTCGGCGGGGTCTACCAGATAGTCATGCCCAAACGCATAGGCCCCCTGCCGCAGGCGTGGCTGGCCTACGGGCGCCAGCCAGCGGTTGACGGGGTCGTAGGTGGCAGGAAAGTTGAGGTTGGGAAAGGTGATGAACGCCAATCCGCCCGGACGTAGTACCCGGCCCACCTCTTCCATCATACGGCGGGGCTGACCTACGTGCTCAAGTACGTCGACAGATACCAGTAAATCGAAATGCTGGTTGGGAAACTGCAAATCAAGGGCATTTTCCACCTGATAGCTGAGGTTGGCTACATCGGCATTGAGGCGTTGGGCGAAGGCTACGTCGGCGTCGTTGATGTCGCAGGCTGTCAGTTGTCGGCAGTGTCCTGCTATCATGGCGTCGTAGTCGCCTTCGCCGGCGCCTAAGTTGAGCCCTTGTTCCCAGCGTCCGGCGGGTTGCCAGCGCTTGAGCTGGCGCTGAATGAACCTGTACCGGTTGCGGTAGGTGGGAAAAAGCAGCTTGTAGTTCACAGTAGTGGTTTGTCTTTACAAAATGACGTTATCAAAAAGGGCTGTGCTTACAATTGGTTGGCCACTTCGCGGTAGCGGGCGGCATTGGCGGTATCGCCCCGCTCGTCGTATATCTGAGCGGCCAACAAGTAGGCATTTTTGAACTTAGGATTGTATTGCAGCGCCTTTTCGAGGTTTTTGAGCGCTGATATGTATTCCTTGCGCTGCCGGTCTATTTCGGCCAAATAGAAATAGGCCATGGAATTTTCCGGATTCACCTTAAGCAGTTGGCTGAAGGTAAGCGAGGAGGTGCTCGGATCGCCGGTTGCCAGCTCAATATACCCTTTAAGATAGAGCCCGGTTTCGTTATCTGGCGCCAGTCTGAGGGCTTCGTTGGCCGAAGCCAGCGCTTCGCTGAAGCGGTTCGAATTGGCCGTAGCTGAAGCTAAGCCCATCCAGGCCAGCTCATTGTCGGGGTGGGCCTGAAGTTCCGCGTCGAAGTGGGTCATAGCCGCTTCTAAGTTATTGGCTTTCAGTGCCGATTCGGCTAAGTAAGCATCATTGGTTTTATTTTTTTCAATCACCGTCAATGGAACGCCATTGGCCGCTACCACATGCACTGTTTTGCTGTTGGGCCATTTTCCGGCCCTCAACTGCGGCCCTCGGATAAAGCGGTTGGAGAAAATACCATACTGCCAGTCTTCAACATAGCGGGCATTGAAGCGCACGTACTTGACCTTCACCATTTTGCTGTAAGATGGGTCGAGCTGCCTGCTCACATTGTAGGGAAAGCTGGAGCCAATGACCAAAGTATCCTTCATGTTGGCATGCAATATGCCTTCTTTTTCCATCCACTCTACAGCAGGCCGCGCACTTACGGCCCAGTAGTCGGTTTCGTAGTAGCCATGCGCGCCCTTGATACCGCCAATGAGCGCATTAAAATAAACATAGGGATAAGACGCATTGCGTACAGTAAAAGCCATGGCGTCGGCCTGAAGCAGCAGTACGCCGGCCAGCACGCCCCACTGCCAGGCTGCCTTGCGCCGGATGAGGGTCTCCCAGAACAAAGCCGCCAACAACAACAATGAAGGGTACACAAACAACAACTGCCGCCAGCCGTCGTACAGGGCGCTATCTTTATAGGTGAGGTAAAACAGCGGGAAAAGAGCCGCAAACCACAGCACCGAAACCGCCGCCGGCGAAAACTGCTTGCCTATGCTGCGCCCTAAGGCCGCAGCGCCCACTATGCCCAGCAGCACCGACAGGGCTAAAGTCATACCTATCCACACAAAAGGATAGGCGCGGGGCACCTCGTCGGAAAAGATGGTATCCCCCCCGTATAGCACTGAAATGCGCACGCTGAAGTTGGAGAACACCTTGAGGGCCTCCTGCGTATGGGCTATGGGGTCCTGCATGGCATACGGCCATACCAATAGCGCCAGGCCAAAAGCCAGCACGCTCGAACCCACCCAATACAGAGCGTAGCGACCCACCGCCTTAAAATCAACCAACCCCTTGAGGCCATAACGCATCAGAAAGTCGATGCCCAGAAACAGGCCTGCATAAGCAAACAACAGTAAGCCCCCCGCGCGCTGCCCCGTAGCCAGCGCAGCGCCCAGCACAAAGCCCAGCGCATCAGTCCAGCGGGGGCGGGGCATATTTTTCAGGCTGCGGTAAAGAAAGTAGATGCCCAGGGCATAGCCTGCGGCAAAAGGGATGTCCTTGGGGTTCATCACCCCATGTCCCAGCAGCCTGGGGCTACCCAAAGCCAGCACCAACAGCAGCGCGGCGGCCCGGTAGCCGCCCAGGTCCCGCGCCCAAAACGCCAAACAGAAGACAATGATAAGCGCAAAAGCCCCATTTACAAGGTGGCGCACCTGATGGTAGTCGGGCTCCAACGGGTCGTTCCCCAATATGCGGTTGATGCCGCCGGCAAACAGCTCAAAGGCCCCCCCATAGTATTTTACATACTGCTGGTAGCCTTCGTCCTGCTCATAAAAGACCTCTTTGTTTTTGCCAAAGCTGGCAAAATAATCCACTAAGCGTTCCGAGTACTCCACCTGAAAGCGGTCGTCGCCGTTGACGCCGGCCCTCAGCGCCAGAAAGCACATCAACAGCACTGCCGCAGCCGACAAGCCCCAAAAGGCGTATTTCCATACAGGATGCTGCGCATCGGCGCCCGCCATCGAATAGAACCATTCCGGCCAGTTGCGCTGTGCTTTGGGAGCCGCCGCAGCCGCAGCAGGGCGTTTTGCAGCGGTAGGCTCCGCTTTTTTCTGCTTCTTAGACATGGTTTAAGACAGTGGTTTTTTTGCTTTGACAAAAGTACTCACACCAAAAGGAAAGCGAACCAACCGCATGATTTGGTTTTCCCATTGCAGTAGCCCGTAAAGCAGCTTATTGACGAGAGGGTTCGGCGTTTTGAGGTCTTCCTGAGGCGGCTGGCTGTTGAAAACCCACCGCCGCATCAGCCGCTTGATCATGCGAAAACTCCAGATGGGCATAAATAGGAAAAAATTCCAGTAGCCCGTCTGCTCTACCTCAAAACCGGCAGCCTCCATCTTCGCAGCCAGCTCGCCGGGCTCGTAGCGCCTGAAGTGATGGTTGACCACGTCGTGTTCACTCCACAACGACATAAAGGCAGGTACAAAAATAAGAATGCTGCCCCCGGGCTTCAGCAACTCAAACCAGTTGGCCAAAGCCTTTTTATCGTTGCGCAAATGCTCAAGACAGTCAGAGGATACAATATAGTCAAAGAAACCCTGCGGCAGCGTTATCTGCTCGGCGTCCATTTGGTGAACATGCGGCAGCCCGCGCTGCCGGGCGCGCGCAATGGCCGGGTCGCTGATGTCTACACCGTAGACTTGCTCTGGCTTGGCCCCGGCCTCAACAAGCATCTGCATGAGTGCGCCCGTAGAGCAGCCAATGTCGAGATAGCGGCGGTCGGCTTTGATGTCCATCATCGACAGTACTTTCTCCCGTCTTGATCTGAACCACCAATGCTTAGCCTCCAGCTCGTGGTATTTTTGTTCGTATATAGGATCCATGCAACTGGATAAATCGTGATTGTGCGGGGCCAAAGTTAGTAAAATGACCTAACTTTACCCCTGAATCGCAACTTTGCTTGTCTGGCATTTATCATTATGCGCGGAAAAGAAGATCTTTTCTACCTCATCAAGTCGCTGTCCCGATCAGAGAAGCGCTACTTTACCCTCGATGCTCAAAAGAGCGGGCGCGACGACAGCCGCTACTTAGAACTCTTTCAGGCCATCAACCAGCAGGAAGAGTACGATGAGGAAAGCCTCAAAGACCGCTTTGGCAAAGGCCTGCGCGACGATAAAGGCCGCCTCTACGAGGCCATCCTCCGAAGCATGCGCGACTATCGCAGCGCCAAATCTTATGCAGCCCGCATCAAAGAACTTCTTCTCGATGCACATTTCCTCTACGAACGCGATCTCTACGAACAGGCCGAAGCCCGCCTCCTCAACGCCAAAGAAATTGCCATCCAATTGGGCGACCACCTATCCCTGCTCGAAATCAATAAAGAACAACGCAAAATATGGAAAGACCGCCGAGCCAAGGGTTTTGAGCTGCGCTTAGGAGAGTTCACCGAAGAAAAAAACACCTCCACCGAAGCCCTGATGCGCGAGTTCGCCCTCCTCGATCTCCACGACGCCATACTTACTGAAGTGGTCAAAAACCCCCAACAACTTCCCGATGCCCAAAAGCCGGCCGTACAGGCGCGCTACCGCGATCTGCTCAACGCCGAAGCCGTACCCCCCAGCTCCATACAGGGCAAACTGCGGTTCTTCCAAAGCCTCGCCTTAGTATATCAACTACTCGGCGACTCCAATGAAGTCTACCGTTGCTCGCTGGAGGTCATCCGCCATTGGAACGAAAACCCCCGCCTCAAAGAAGAAGAGTTCGACCTCTACATCAAAAACTACTCTAACCTCCTACACGCCGCCTTCAATAATGCCGATCGCTTCGCCGAAATTCCAGCCCTGCTCGCCCAGCTCGAACGCGAAGACCCCGATAACCTCCACAGCAAAAAGGTACTCTTCCAGAAACTATCCACCTACAAATTAGTCTATTACCGCAACAGCGACCACCGCGAAAACC
>CAYOTJ010000266.1:0-266 GCA_964406855.1 uncultured Saprospiraceae bacterium | reverse complement strand
AAACCTCGACGATATCCTCAAACCTATAGCCGAAGGCCTCAAAAACTACGACCTCAGCCCCGCCAATGAGCTCGCCATTCGCTTTAATGCCGCCTTGCTGGCCTTCCTCGCCGCCGACTACCGCCGCTGCGACGAGTGGATCGATAAAATCATCGCCGCCAGCAAAAAAACCTCCCTCCGCCAGGATATTCAAGACAGCGCCCGCATCATCCGGCTCATCACCGCCTTCCATGAAGACGCCATCGAAACCACCGACAACGCCCTCC
>CAYOTJ010000265.1:4943-5722 GCA_964406855.1 uncultured Saprospiraceae bacterium | reverse complement strand
GCCCGGAACGCCGCCGAGCAGGATCCCGCGGCCCTGCATGGGTTTTTCTAAGTATTTGGCGCCTTCCTGAATGGCCATGCGGCCGGCTACTTCGCTCATGGGCACCAGCAGGGGCAGCGAGCGGTCGGCGAGTTCGACGGTTTCGTAAGCGAGGCAAACGCCGCCGCTTTCCATCATGGCGTGGGTGAGCTCTTCGGAGGAGGCGAAGTGGAAGTAAGTGAAAACGAGCTGATCCGGGCGAATGAGCTTATATTCGCTTGCGATGGGCTCTTTAACCTTGATGATCATTTCCGACTTGGCGTACACCTCCTCGATGGTGGGGAGGATAACCGCGCCGGCGGTTTCGTATTCCTCATCAGGGAAGCCGCTGTTGACGCCAGCGGTAGTTTGTACATACACGGTATGGCCGCGTTTGCGCAACTCCATGGTGCCCGCGGGCGTGAGGGCCACGCGGTTTTCGTTGTTTTTGATTTCTTTCGGACAGCCTACAATCATGATGAACGGTTTTAATTTGGTTAGGCTTTTACGCCAAAGCGCCGCAAAGATAATCAAGGAATAGGATCGCTACTTGCGCTATGTCCAAAAAATATCACATATTCGCAGGATGAAAAAGTGCCCGCGTTGCGCCACCGAGTTGCCGGTAGCCGCCCGATTCTGCTGGAATTGCGGCGCTGCTCAGCCCGTCGAGCCTGAAAGAGCTTCCGGTATCGATTGGGCGGCCGAGCTTTTGCCCCAATTTAATGCGTCATTTTTACAGGAACTCCGGCAGCGGGTAGAAG
>CAYOTJ010000265.1:0-4933 GCA_964406855.1 uncultured Saprospiraceae bacterium | reverse complement strand
CGGTTGTCGCAATTGGCGGATATGCTTCAGCAAGATCGGGTAGGGCTGGGCTGGAGCGCCGCCCGGGCTCAGCGCAAGTTAGAGGAGACGGTCTGGGAGATGGTCGAGTATTTTATTGTTTACCACGCGGCCAACCTGAACCCGGTAGTATTGTCTGAAAACATATTGCGCTATCAGGGCGCCGTTGTGGGGGCGGGCAACATCTATGGTTTAGCGCTCGATTACCTGAATTTTGCGGAAGAAAAAGAAGTAGTTTATACCGACCTCCTGCGCATGCCGGTAGATAAATTGCGCAATGCGGGGCGGTCGTATTTGTTTCCGGCCAAAGACGAGCGCATTTTGTTGGTGTGCGACCAGTCGTTGCTGGGCTCGGGCAAAGAGGGATTTGCGCTCACCGAGCGGGCGCTATACTGGAAGGCGCAGTTTCAGCCGGCCCGGCAGGCGTCGTTCCACGAGCTCAGAACCCTGAAGCGGGAAAAAGACTGGCTGCTGGTCAACGACCTGTTTTTTAACGCCAATCCGAGCCTCAACGTAAAAATGTTGCTGTTGCTTAAACGATTGCGGCTCAGTTTTAGTTAAAATCATAAACAGCCGCCTATGCGTCAGTGGAGGATCGCTTTTCTGCTTGTGTTGCCATTCATTTTTTCCGCCTGTCATACGGAAAAAGACGTTCCTCAGATTGTGCAGCCGCCTGCGCCTGCGCCGTCGTTTACTTATCTGGCGTTGGGCGATTCTTATACCATTGGCGAATCGGTGGCTTATGCCGAGCGTTACCCCGTGCAGCTCGTAAATGCGTTGCGGGCGGCGGGGGCGAGCATCAATGACCCCCGCATTATAGCCCGCACCGGCTGGACGACGGATGAACTGAACCAAGGCATCAACAATGCCTCCGATCTGCAACCGCCTTATGATTTGGTTTCGTTGCTCATTGGGGTGAACAACCAGTTCCGGGGGCGGCCGGTATCCGACTATCGGCCCGAGTTTAAGACCCTGCTCGACCGGGCGGTGGCCCTGGCGGGCGGCAGAAAAGACCGGGTATTTGTGGTGTCGATCCCCGACTATGCTTACACCCCCTATGGCAATGGCAGCCCGGCCATAAGCGCAGGTATAGACGCTTACAATGCCGCCAATGAAGAAATTACCAGGCTGGCAGGCATTCGCTATTTCAACATTACGCCCATATCCAGGGAGGGGCTTCAGGATTCCGAACTTGTAGCCCCCGACCGGCTGCATCCCTCCGGAAAACAATACGGGCGTTGGGTAGCGCTGATGAAAGACCCCGTGCGCGCCATGTTGCCGCAGTAGGGCTTATGCCGGGCCGGATTTCAGGGCGATCCACTCCTTGATGAGGGGAAGTTTTTTCATCGTTTCCTCATAGCCGATTTCAAAGAGCTGCTGGTATTGGTTGAACTGGAAAATGTGGTATTTGCTCACGGCTTTAGGTTCGATGAGGATGTCGCAAAAAGCAGCTTGGGGCAGGGTGTTGGCCAGAATAGACAGTTCAAAACAACGGGCGGCGATGCCGATGACGCTTTGTACCGTTTTGCTTTCAGCTTCGATATGGGGCATGACGTTTACGCCAATGACGAGGTCGCAATCCCTGACGAGCGGTTTGGCGGGCAAATTGCACAACAGTCCGCCGTCTACGTATTGTTGTTTGTCTATTTCTACGGGTTTGAATACGAGCGGTATGGAAGAAGAGGCCGTAATGACGTCGAAGAGGGGGCCTGAGTTTCGGATTTCCAACTGGCCGGTATTCAGGTTGGCAATGGCCACATACAGCGGCAAAGAAAGGGCCTCGAAGCTGTCGTGTACAATAACGGAGGCCAGCCGGTCGCGGAGGTAGGCGAGCTGGGTAATGCCGCCCGACCAGGGGCGGAATGACAGCAGCTTGATGAGGCTGCTCTCCTGGATAAAGTCGAGCATTTCGCGGGGTGTTTTTCCTGCGGCGTAGAGCGCGCCAATGATGGCGCCGGCACTGGCGCCCGACACCTGCCCCGGGGTAATATCATTTTCCAACAGGGCTTTCAGGACGCCGATATGAGCTGCGCCCCTTGCGCCTCCGCCGGAGAGGCAGAGGCCGATGGTTGTGGTTTTGGTTTGCATATTGGGCGTAAAAAAAGGATGACAGCCATTTGCGGGCTGCCATCCTTTGGGGCTTTATCAAGATTTATTCTTGTGCTTTTACTAAGCGGCGGTAGGCCCATTCGGCCCCCGACCGTAATGCAACGGTATAAACGCCTGCGGGCAGATTGTCTAGCGCAAGCCGGAAATTGGCCTGTTGGGGGGCGCCCTGGAGGCATACCTGGCCCATAGCGTTGATGAGCTGCACCTGGGTGCAGTTTACGGGGAGTTGTACCATCGCATACTGGCCGGCGGGGTTAGGGAAGATATTGATCCCTGCGGCCCATGCCGGCTCTTGTACGCTGGTGATGAGCTCAATATCGTCCTGATAGCGGGGTAGCAACTGGTAGCCCTCGGTGTAGGGTTGGGTAGCGTCGAACTGGCCGCCCAAGCCGGTTACATTGAAACGCCCCTGGGGCGCCGGCGTACCAAACAAGTCGACATCGGAATCGATGCGCACGGCATAAGTATTGCCATTGAGGTCGGCTACGTCCACGTTGAAACCGGTGCCGGTATTGGTCCATTGAGCGGGGTCGACGAGCGTTACATTGAGCAGCTTTACGAGCTGCGGGTCGGCGGCTTCGTCGAGCGCGGAAATCACCGTAGGGTCAAAGAGGTTGTTGCCGGCAGATACCCGGTATACGGTGTCGAGGTTGAGCTGGGTGAGGCCGTTGAACTGGGCTACTACTCCCCGGGCAATAACCCGGTCGCCTTCCTGAACGGTATAGCCAAACGACAGGCTGTTGCTGAAGATGGCGATGCCGTCGTTGTTGCTGTCGATGAGGGTAAATTGCAGGCCCGCCGGGCGCATGTTCACACCATATACTATGGCGTCGAGTTGGGCGCGCACGCCCGCCGAGTCGGCTACGCCCTGGCTATTGACGCCGGTGAGCTGACCAATGGTATAAGCGGGGTAAGTGACGGGCGGCGCCGGCGAGCAGTCGTTGGCTTCGCCGGGGCTGGCAAAAACGGCTGTGCCATTCACCACGGCGCCGCTGGGTTGTGTGGCGTCGGCCCAGTTGGCGGCGTCGTTGTTGTCGGCGGCGGGGTCGCAGAGCACTAAGCTGGTTCCGCCGCCATTGGCGCCCGTAGGCCAGGGAGCTGTGGGGCGATAGTCTACATAATCGACGACATTACCTGCGGGGTCGCGCAGTTCGATGTCTTCGCCGCTGTTGTTGAGCGAACCGCCGGAAGCCCACTGGGTTGTAAGGGCGGGGCCGAACGTGTTGATAAACGAGGCCGAGTCTTTGGCTACAATGAGATAAGCGCCGGCCATCAGGGTGATGTTGGGGATGGTGTCCTCAATACCCTGAGTGAAATAAAAGCCATTGAGCGATACGGGCGCATCGTCGGCATTGTATAGCTCCATGTACTCGTAGGGCTCGTCGGCGCCGGGCGCGTTGTAGAATATCTCGGTGATGACGATGTTGGGAATCTGCGTGTCGTCGTCAACGATGTCCATTTCAAAGTTGGCGCGGGGGCCATCGACGGTGAGGCCGCTGCTGGGGTTGTTGAGTTGCACGACGGCGGTTTCCAGCACTTCGGGCAGCGCATCGTTGATGATGAATATTTGTACGACCTGCGTATCCACGATGACGCCCACCGGGAAGGTGAGCTGGCTGGGCTCTATGTCGAAATCAACGCCGGGCGTGGCATTGCCTAAGGCCGTGGCTTCCACATTGACGGTATAGGTTTCTAAGCCGCCGCCGGAGAAGGCCACCTGAACGGCGATGGCGCCCTGAGCTTCATTGACCTCAAAAGAGGTAGCTACAAAGCCCACTACCAGGCCGTTGGCGCATTGGGAAGCGGCGCCCGGATGGGCGAAAACAGCTACTCCGTTTACGCTGAATCCACTGGATGTATTGGCGGCTGCCCAGTTGGCGGCTAGTGCGTTGTCGCTGTCTACATCGCAGAGCACCAAGCTGCTGCCGCCCGCGTTGGCGGCCGTGGGCCACGGGGCGATTTCGTCGTAGCGCAGCGAGTCTATGATGTTGCCCTGGCCATCCTGGAGCTCAAGGCGCTCGCCGGAGTTGCTCAGGCCGCCCGATACAAAGCGGAAGGCCGGTTTGTTGAAGTTGCGTTGAAAAGCCGCCGAGTCGGAAGCCACCATCACATAGGCGCCGGGCGCCAGCGGGTAGCTGTTGGGGAAGGTGTAGACGATGCCGGCAGTAAAGGTATACCCCTGCAGGTCAATCGTTTGGTCGCCCCGGTTGTAGAGCTCAATGAACTCCAGCGTGTCGGTGCCGGTTTCAGGCGGGTTGTACATGATTTCGCTGATGACGATGTTGCTGAGCACACTGGGGGAGTTTTGCCCCATTGCGGTTGTTAATGCCGTAGCAACCAGCATCAAGGTGGCGACAAGTCTCATAATGACCGGTTTTTTGGTAAATAATAAAATTATAGTTTTCCAGGCCAGGGGTCATGAACCCTGGCTATATTCAACGGACAATGATAGCAAATTTCTCAGTAAAATTCCGCGCATGGATGGTTTTGCAGATAGCGGCTCAGATAAATACGACAGTCTATGTACAAAAAACCTGCCGACGCCAACGACGCCGGCCTACTAAATTTTTCGTTAAAAAGGGGAGAGCAAAATGAATGCGCGGATGGCGCTATGCCGGCCGATTATTCTATGGCATCGGCTTCGATGCGGCTATATTCCAAATGGTTGTGCAATATAGAGCGGATAAAAATATAATCTGCCCGGGGGATAATTAACATTGTCTTAACACTTTGATCGTACATTTGCTCCTGCAAAGCCATTATTTCTTCAAAAAAATTAGGCTAGTTTTATGAAACTATTTGGACA
>CAYOTJ010000264.1:0-5734 GCA_964406855.1 uncultured Saprospiraceae bacterium | reverse complement strand
TCGCCGCGGGTGATCTGCTCGAGGCGACGGGTCTCGGCATAGAGCCGGGCGAGCCCTACAATGAAGATAAAGTCAGGCGGGTGCGCGATCGGCTTCGCGAACTTCCTTTTGTGCAGCTACGGCGCGACCCTCAGGTAGTGTTCACGGGCGAGACGGCTGTCATTGAACTCTACTTGGCCCCCAAGCCCGCCAGCCGGTTCGACTTCATCATTGGCGTGCTGCCCAACAGCGCCCAGACCGGCCGGCTGCTCCTCACCGGCCAACTGGAAGGCGAGGTGCAGAATGCCTTTGGCCGCGGCGAGCGCTTGGCGGCCCGATTCGAGCAACCCCGCCCCCAAACCCAGGAGCTCAGCTTAACCGGCGGCTATCCTTATCTGCTGGGCACGCCCTTCGGCGTCGACGCCGCCTTCAATTTGTATCGGCGCGACACCAATTTCCTCAATACCGACTGGCGGGTGGGCTTGTCTTATCTGCTGGCTGGCGGCGATTATTTTCAGGCCTTTGTAGGCGCCCAGGCCACCAGCCTGCTCAGTGTCGATAGCGCCGCATTGGCCCGGTTGGGCCGCCTGCCCGATACCTTAGACGTAAGGCGGTCGGCCTTTGGATTGGAGTATGCCCTGCGGCGGCTCGACTATCGCTTCAATCCGCGGCAGGGGTGGTCGTTGTGGTTGCGCGGTAGCGCCGGGCTGCGCAGCATCCGCCCCAACAGCCGCATTGTGGGCTTTGGCTTTGAAAATTTGTACGCTGCGCTCACGCTGCGCGCTGCTCAGTTCAGGCTCGAAACCGATGTTGCCGCCTATTGGCCGCTGGGGCTGCGGGGCGTAGCCAAATTGGGCTTGCGGGGCGGATCCATTTTGTCGAAGGCGCCCACTTTGGCCAATGAGCAGTTTCGTATAGGCGGCGCCAGGCTGCTCAGGGGCTTCGATGAGCAAAGTGTCTTTGCCCGCCATTTTGCCATTGCTACGCTGGAATATCGCTTCCTGCTGGGACAGAATGCCTACTTTTTTCTTTTCGCCGACCAGGCCGCCGTCGATGCCCGGTCGGCAGGCCGGCCCGAAATCCCCATTGACTATCCGCTGGGGCTGGGCGCAGGCATCAGCTTTGAAACGCGGGCCGGCCTTTTTGGCCTCAGCCTGGCGCTGGGTCGGCGCAGCGGGCTACCCTTAGACCCCGGCGCGCCCAAAGTACACCTCGGTTATGTGAGCCTGTTTTGAGGGATGAGCCGCCCGGATGAGCTGCTCGTAAAAGCCATCTGCGCAGACTATGTTGAACGCCCCAATCGCTGGAGCAGCTCTTCGGCATAGCGCCGGTGGTTGGCTAACTTGGGTATCTTGTGCTGCCCCCCCAGCTTGCCTTTGTCGCGCAGCCATGCCTCAAAAAAGCCGGCCGGCAGGTTTATGACTTCCAGCGCATCAATGGCAAAGTCGTTGGTGCGCTTTTGGGCATAGTTGGAGTTTTCGCGCTTCATAGCTTCGTCGAGGGCAGCGGCAAACATCGGCAGATCGGCAGGGGGGCGCTCAAATTCAATGAACCACTGGTGGCGACCTTTTTCTTGCACTTGTATGTAGTAAGGCGCTATGGTGTAGTCGCGAACAATGGCGCCAAAAGCCCTACAGGCGCCGATTAGGGCATTTTCTACATTATCGGATAAGAGATCTTCTCCAAAGGCGTTGATGTACTCCTGGGTGCGGCCTACAATGCGAATGCGATAGGGAGATACGGAGCTGAAGGCAATGAGGTCGCCCATAAGATAGCGGTACAGGCCGGTATTGGTAGTAATCATCATCACGTAATTGATGCCGGCTTGCACTTCTGCTAAAGGACAAGCCTCCAGACTGCCGCTTTTATAGGCTTCAAAGGGGATAAACTCGTAATAGATGCCGTTGGTAAGCAGCAGCAGCATATCGTCGCGGTCGAGCTGGTCTTGCACGGCAAAAAAACCCTCCGAGGCGTTGTATACTTCTAAGTAAAGAAAATCGCGGCTGGGGATAAGTGCGGCAAATTGCTCGCGGTACGGCGCAAAGCTCACACCCCCGTGAATGTAAGCTTGTAGTTGAGGCCATACCTCCAAAAGGTTGGCGGCGCCAGTGATGTCTAATATCCGGCGATAGAGGGTGAGGTTCCAGGTGGGCACTCCGCCCAGCATGGTGATCGACGGCTCACGGGCGCCCATTTCGGCAATCTGCTTTACCTTGGTCTCATAGTTGGGTAAGGTAGCTGTGCGCACATCCGGGATGTAAAATGGACGGATCACCAGTGGGATGTGGTGGATCAGAATGGCGGAAATATCGGCAACGATAGCAGACGATCCTTGGTACGGGCCATATATGCCGCCGCCAATGAGCAGGTTTTTACGGGCAAAAATTTGCAGGTCTTCCCGGTGGGCGTGCAGGGCTGCCAAGGCAAACCACGACCCCTTGAAGTGGCACTCCTGTATGTTCTCGCGGGTGATGGGGATAAACTTGCTGGCGCCGCTGGTCGTGCCGGCGGTTTTGGCTACCCAGCGGGCTTTACCGGTCGTCAGGGCGGGCTCGTCGTGTAGCAGCGCCCGCAGTATGTAGGGCTCCAGATCGGCGTAGCTGTGTACGGGTACCTGTTGGCTGTATTCGCGTCCGTTGCCGATCTGGTCGAAGCGGTAACGGCGGCCAATGGTGGTAGCCGCATTGGGTTTGATGATTTTGCGCAAAGTATCGGCCTGAAGCTCCCACGGCGACCGATACATCAGCGCCATTTCTTCTTCGTATTTTCGAAGGTGCAGCTTAAAAATGTTGTTGATCAGCTCTATCATAGCCACATGGAGCCCATTTGCGTAAATATCAAACAATATTAGGAAATGGGCGTCAAAAGGAAGCGTTATTTTGAAAATGACTGCTAAAAAGCTACCTGCCGGCACGGAACAGCGTCCATACGCGGCGGGCTTCGGTGGGCTTGAGCAACAGCCCGTAGCCGACGGCGGTAAAAAAGGTGAACATGGCGTACACCAAAGCAGGCTTCAACATGTCTTCATTATGCAAAAAAGTACCGGCAATAAGGAAGGCCAGCGAGGTGTTCTGAATGCCCACTTCTATACCGATGGTGGCCTGATCGTTGATGGATAAGCCCAAAGGGCGGCCAAAGATGACGCCTGAAGCCATACCCAGCACATTTACCAACACAGAATAAGGCAATATAACCAACACCTCCTGCCGGGTAATGCCGGAGCCGCCATGCTCCTCGCCGGCAAAAAACTTGATGAGGAACAGTACCGCCAGTAAAGCTACCGTAATCCACTTTAGGCGTTGCTCTACCCGCGTGGCCCAATCTACCCGGTATCGCCGTATAAAAACACCAATCAATACGGGAATAATGGTGATGATTGAAATCTGCCGGACGGTATCCCAGAACGATAGCCGAACATCGGCGCCCTCAGCCATGAAGTGCTCCAGCGCCAGGTTCACCAGCAGCGGCACGGTGAGCAGCGCCAAAAAACTGTTGGCTACCGTCATGGAGATGGAAAGCGCCGGATTGGCATTAATGAGATAAGAAATGAAATTGGAGGTCATGCCGCCAGGGCAGGCCGCCAGTATGACGATGCCTATCTTAAAGGCCACCGGAAGCGAAGAAATGTTTACTAAGGTAAATGCTATGATTGGCAGATAAACCATCTGAAGGGCAAGCCCGGCAAAAAAAGCCTTGGGGCGGGCAAAGGTGAGCACAAATGCACGCAAACTCAATGACAGACCCACATTGAGCATAATAAAAAAAAGAATACCGCTAATCAGCAAATCGAGGTAATTCATGGTATCTCTGGTAGCGCGCGGTATAAATATGGCTCATGCCGCACTAAAGAGCTGCCGTAAAGATAGGGAAGAAAAATTGTCATTTACCTCATGACAAAATGTCGTTTGATTTTAAAAAATACAGACATTTTGTCATTTAACTTCCTGTGGCACGTACTTTGAAAAGGGAGTGAGTATAACCAAAACTATTCAAACCATGATCGTTACCAAAGTTCTGCCCAACATCCATGCGCGCACCAACGGGGTGTTGCCCACTTTTGATAAAGTAGTTAATGAGCTTTTCCGCGACTTTGGCGCTCCGGCTACCTATGCACAACTGCCCGCCATCAACATCGCAGAAAACAACGATGGCTACCGCCTCGAATTGGCTGCGCCGGGCCTCAATAAGGAAGACTTCGGCTTGGAAATCAAGGACAATCAACTGATCATCTCGGCCAATAAAACGACCGAACAAACGGAAGGGGAAACCATGCGTCGCCGCGAATTCGGCTACTTTCAGTTTACCCGCCAGTTTCAATTGCCCAAGACGGTAGACCAAGACGCCATTGAGGCCCGCTATGAGGCCGGCGTACTGTACATCAACCTGCCCAAACGCCCCGAGGCGCGCCCGCAGGAGCCCCGCAAATTAGAGATTGGCTAAGGCGAACCACAAATCAGGGAAGGGGGGAATCCGTGAAGCGACGGAGCAACGGGTTAAAAAAAACATATTTTTTTCCAAACCTCTTGCACAATTCGGAAACCCCCTGTATCTTTGCATCACCAAGACGGGCGACATGTAACGTCGAACCATTGTTTTGACAACTAATATAAAGAAAGCGCAAAGCATTGCCGTTTACCGGTAAAAAAATGCCGCTTCTTTCAACTTATAAACGCCTTCGGGTGTTTCAAGAATGTTAATAGGGTTTTAGGTGTTTATTTTGGGACCGGCGACAACGATTGCCGGTCTTTTTTTTTGCCCTCATTCGGGCGCCAATTTATCAACCTTTTGCTATGGGCGCCTCGCCGCTAATTACTTTCTGGGACGAAGCCCGCCTGGCGCTGGCCAATGGCTCATTTGTAAAGTTGACGCTTAGTAAACCTTCCGCAAAAGGCGCCGAGTGGCGAAACGTATACGCTCGTCCGGTGACCCTGCGCCGGCAACTCCATCTTTCGTTCACTTTGCACATGGCCCGGCGCGACGAAACCCGAAACTATCTCCCCGAGGAAGGGTTGCAGGCGGCAGCCGAATGGTTGGGGACCGACTTTCTGGAGGCCAACCTGTTTACGCTCAAAGAACACCTCTGCCTGTCGCTCAATAAAAAAAGAGAGGCCCGCCTTCAGCGTCAGGCGGCTGTACACCAGAGCGCGCCGCCTACCACCCACGACCGCGCCAAGCAGCGCCCCCTGGCTACTGATGCCGCTCCGGCATCCTATCTGGTGCAATTGGGTATAGCCGGCGCCGATGGTCAAATACTGCAAAAGGGGCAGCGCAAATTCAGACAGATCAATAAATACGTAGAAATCATAGGTCATCTCCTGGCCGATCGCCCGTTGCGCCCTGGCGCCCGTATTGTAGATATGGGCTCGGGCAAGGGCTACCTCACTTTTGCGCTCTACGATTACCTCGCCCGTCAACAGGGCTACGATGTGCAGATGGTGGGCGTAGAACTGCGCCCCGATCTGGTGGAATACTGCAATGAAGTAGCCCGACAGAGCGGATTTTCGGGCTTATCGTTTGTAGCCGGCGACATTGAGGCTTTTCCCGACGGGCAAATAGATATGCTCATTGCCTTACACGCCTGCGATACGGCCACTGATCTGGCGCTGGCCAAAGGCGTAAAAGCCGGCGCGCAGCACCTTGTTGTAGCGCCTTGCTGCCACAAACAGCTTCGCCGCGATGCCCGGCCGCCGGCCGCCTTGCAGCCCTTAGAGCGCTACGGTATATTGTGGGAGCGCCAGATGGAGCTGCTCACCGA
>CAYOTJ010000263.1:5512-5736 GCA_964406855.1 uncultured Saprospiraceae bacterium | reverse complement strand
GCCAACCTGACTGCCGCCCGCGACCATGCCCTGCGGCCCGAGGTTTTCCAGATCGACGACGGCTGGCAACAGGCTGTGGGCGACTGGTTGGAAGTCAAGCCGGGTTTCCCTTCAGGCATGGCGCCCTTAGCTCAACAAATACGGGAGCAAGGTATGATTCCAGGCTTATGGCTGGCGCCTTTTGTGGCCGACCGCCGGGCCCAACTCATCCGCCGGCATCCCGA
>CAYOTJ010000263.1:0-5502 GCA_964406855.1 uncultured Saprospiraceae bacterium | reverse complement strand
GCTACAGCCCGCCCTGGGGCGGGCGATTCTATGCCCTTGATTTCAGCCATCCCGGGGTGCATGAGTATTTGGCGGACGTTTTTCGCACCCTCAAAAACGAGTGGGGCTATGGCTTGTTTAAACTCGACTTCTTATATGCCGCTTGTTTGGCGCCGCCGCCGGGCCAAACCCGAGGCGGGCAGATGCATCAGGCCTTGCGCGCCCTGAGGCAGTGGGCCGGCGATGCCTGGTTGCTGGGGTGCGGCCTGCCCTTGGCCAGCGGCTTTGGTTTGCTGGACTACTGCCGCATCGGGGCCGATATTCACCTACACTGGGAACATGAACTGCTGAGAGGCTTGCGCAACCGCGAGCGGGTATCTACGCTGTTGGCGCTGCGCTCGGTGCTGGGCCGTTGGGCACTCGATGGCCGGGCCTGGCGAAACGACCCCGATGTTTTTTTGCTCAGACAGGAAAACTTGCGCTTATCGGACACACAAAAAGAATTAGTGCTTCGCGTCAATACGCTGCTGGGAGGGTTATTGTTCACCTCCGATCCGCTGCACCGTGCAAATCCGGAAGCCGAACGGCAACTGCAATGGCTGCACCGCTGGAAAAATGTACAAATCCTTGGCGTCGAGTGCTTAGAAACGGATATTTTCACCATCCGCACCAGCCGAGGCGCCTTTGGCGTCAACCTCACAGGAGAAATGCGACGCGGATACCCTCCCTATTCCTGTATGGAGCTTACTTCCAGTACCGGTTATTGACCATCACCTCGCCTTCCTGCCGCCGGTATACCGAGCTGCCTGCCGGACGCACCAATAGTTCATCTAACCATACCGGCTGCCGCTTCAAGGCGGGGTTGGAAAGCGTAAATCGCCAGCGCGAAACAGGCGCTGTTGCCGGCACTGTCCATTCCAGTAGCGCCCAGCCATCGTTATCGAAAGTTTTTACCCACTCGCGGCTTTGGCGAATGTGCCGCCCGCGCTCAGCGCCCGTGCCAGGGTCGAGCTCCAGCAGCCATAAGTCGGTGCGCGGGTAGCGGTCGGCGCCCAGCCACATCCAACATGAGAAGGTGAGCTCGCCTGGCGCGCCGGTCAGCGATAATACGGTATCCATGATGACATTCTCTTCCATCATCACGCCTTCAAAAGCGCCTTTGCCCCTATAGCGTTTTGCCGATGGTCGGTCGTCAAAGCTCCAGTAAGCCCAGTGGGTAGTACTGTCTCTCGTTCGCCATTCGCCTTCACCTTGCAGGGCCGGCGACTGCCAGTGTTGGTAAGCTGTATCCCGGCGAGCTTGCACGCGTTGCCCGAAGGTGGTCAGTGGCAACTCATAAAAATACAGCGGCGGCTGAGCGTATATTGGTTTGGCGCCCTCCAGCAGATGCGCATACAGCGGGCGCTGGTCGGCTAAGCGCTCTTCATCCCAGGCCATCAGCAGCGGTTTATCGTTGGGCAGGTCGCTCAGTAGCAGGGGCAGTCGGTAGGGCTCCATCACCATCTGAAGCTGATTGACGGTTTGCCCCAGCGAGGTGCGCGTGAGCATGGCGCCCATCAGGGGCAGCCCCGTTTGCATCGACAAGGTTTGGGTCTTTTGCCCGATGAAGCCCGACAACGACCACCAGTAGTTATCCGAACCTATATTGTAATAGGGTATGGGCAGGATGGCCTGATACCTGCTGAAATCAAGGCTATCGATGGCCGTAAACTCCCGGCCCGGCGCCATCTCTTCGATGGGGTCGAGCCGAAGGTCGTGCGAGCGCGCAAAGCGATAGCTTTCAAAGCTCAGCGTCAACAGCGCCAGGGCTGCCAGTCCCCAGCGCCAGCCGCCCCCGGCGCGGGCTTTATAGTAGATGGTGGTAAAGGCGGCAATATTGACGGCGTAATAAAACACCCATGCAAAGCGGCCTATAGACCTAAACTGCCGGATGGGGCTCAGCCATTCCAACAGCCGCTCGCCCCCGGGCAAGATAAAAGGCAAACCCAATGAAAACAGCAGTACCAATAAACCCGACCACATCAACAGTCGCAATTCCTCATGGCGCCCTGCCTCTTCCCGAACAGGGCTTTCGGCAGCATTCCGCTTGCGAAAAGCGCCGGCCAGCCACCACAGCACAAACCCCAGCGCTACCAGCCCCACATAAGCCTGCCCCTCCATATCTACCCGCCGGATGGCGATGAGATGCTCGTCAATCCAGCGCCAGTGCGGCTCGCTCAGGCTGGTAAATACCCCCTCCCAATGGGCCCTATAATTGAAAAAGCCCCAGGGCTCGGCAGTGCGGTCGGTAATGGGATCGCCGTAATACAGCCAGAAAAAGAAAAATATAAACGGAGCCAGAAGTTGCAAACTGCCGTGTAGGAGGTAGCGCCCTGTAAGCGCCCAATCGCGCCGGCTGATCCAGCGCGCACCCATAAAGCTCAGCACCAAAAAGGCCGCGATGGCAAAAAAGTAAAAGTGCAACAGCGAGAAGGCCCAAATGACAAGCCCTATGGCCGCGCTCCAGCTCCAGTGCGGCTGCCGATGGTACCGCAGCAGGCAATAGATGAGCATGGGCATAAGCTCGGGATGCGCCAGCCCAAAATGCGACTCCATGCGGTCGAGCTGAGGCGATAAAAAGGTAATACCCAGCGCCGCTATGCCCGCATACCAGCCCGGCAGGCCAAAATCCCTGAAAATGAGCCACAAAAAGAGCCCGCATAAAAATAATCCCAGCAGCAAAGCGCCGTGAAAAAAAGCCCTGGCATGGTCTGCAACAGGCAATCCTAAATTGTTCAATATTTTCACAGCGTTAGACAGCAGCGGTTGGGTATCCCCCGGAATGACATGCTCGCCATAAGGGTAGTTCATACCCGCAAAGTGACTCAGCGTACTATCATAGCGAATGTGATAGTGGTAGGCATGATACGACTTATAGCCGTCGCCCCAGGCTTCAATGACCCATTCGTGGGCATGAGCCGGGTAGTCGGGAAAGCGCAATCCTATCAGCACCGCCAACACCACAAGAAACGCCAGTAGCTGTCCAATACGCTTCATACCTTGCTTTATTACTCTTTCCAAAAACGCAACAACAGCGTTTCCACCGCTAAGAACAACAGTACCAACATGATGCACCAACGCCAAAGTACAATGCCCTGGCTTTGTTCTTCTATTTCGGTGGTGATGGCCGCGTCGTTTTCCGTATTGATAAGATGCGCCAGCTCACCTACCCGCTCACTCAATTCTGAAGGGCGCAGGTAAGTTAGCTCCGACTCGCGCCGGTCGTAGTTGAAAGCAAAATTATCGAGGGCTTCTTCCGGGGTCAGAAACAGGTCGTAAAAGCCGGCCTGCGGAATCTGGGCGCCCACGCTCAACAACAGTTGCGCGCCAACGCTGCGCTGCTCCGGTATAAACTCCCCACCCTGCCCTTTGAGCTTGAACACCTGTTCGGCATTTTTTACGGTCTGCTCAGAGGCAATTACCTCGTCGCGGCCTATGGTATAAGCAATGGGCCTCGACCTGCCCGCCGAGATAGACATCCGGTACAGCATGGGCACAAACACCTCTGCATTTTGCGTCAGGTTGTTGAGCGATTCATCCAGTGGGGCCGCACAAAGGTAAAGATGGCCTTCGCCGCGGCGGTATTTGCCCAAATAAGTGCTGCCATCGCGGTAGCGCAGCAGTTGCTCTTCGCCCCGCCCCCCAAATCGGCTCATGCGGAAGTTGCCCTGGGTGGTCGGTAGCCGCAGGTTATCGTTGCGGTTGAGGAAAACATCCCGAAAGACGAACTCCTCTCCATTGAGGTGGCCTACCGTCCGCTCTTGCTTCTCAAAAGCTTCCAGTTCGTTGGCGCCCATCCCCGACAGGAAACTGCGGTAGCCGCTTATGTTGGCATTCTGGCCGGGAAAAACCAGCACGTTGCCGCCTTGCTCTACGTAGTTCTTGAGCTCCGCAGCAAGGCCGCTGGATACATCTGCCAAACCGTCGAGAACGATCAACTGATAGCTGTTTAAGCGGGCGTAATCAATGGCCTGGCTTCCGGAGAAAGTTGATTCAAACACCCGAAGCCCGCGCAGAGCCGCGCTCAGATAGCGGTTTGGCTCTCCGTCGCTGATGGCCAGCACCGGAATTTTTTCATTTACGCGGAAGGAGAAAAAGTAGCTGTCGTCAAACTGCACCGGATAGTCGGTGATCGTCAGTTCGGCAGTTTGCAGGCCGGGGCGCTGCACATTGATATTCACGGTATCGATCACCTCGCCGCCGGCAGGAATGGTCAGCACGCCTTCGGGTTTCGTCTGGCCCTCGTAGCGCAGCGCCAGCCGCACATTGTCAAGGTCTTCACTGGTGTAGTTTCTAATGCGCACCAGCAGGGTGTTATTCTGGTTCAGCAAAGGTACCGGCGCTTCAAACCAGGCCGTATCAATGGCTACATTGCGCTCCTGCACAGCCTGAAGCGGTACCAGCGACAGGTCGAGGGCAGAGTCCTGCCATACGCCCAGGTCGGCTATGTTTTGTTGAAAGTCGGAAATGAGGTAGGCTTTTTGCACTTCATCGCCGCCGCTGCTAAGGGCTTGTCGCTGACGGGCTACTACCGTCGACAGCAACCGCGTAGCCGGGCTGGGCTTTATCTCATCGATCAGGGCCAGGGCCTCCTCCTGCCCCAACAAACGCTGATGACGCCCTTCAAAGTCATTGGTCAGCACCTGAAAGCGGTCTTCCACGCTATAGGCCTTCACAATCTCCCGGGCCCGCTCCTTGGCTTTTTCCAGCAAGGGCACATCCTGGCTCAGGGCGCCCATACTAAACGAGTTATCGACAAATACCGACACGGCTTTGCGCCCCGCCTCCACCGATTCCGACACCGGAATAAAAGGCTGCGCAAAAGCAAATACCATAAAAGCTACAGCCAGCAGGCGCATAGCCAGCACCAGCAGGTTGCGCAACCGCTGCCGAGAGCTGCGCTCCTCCTTCACCTCCCGCAAAAAACGCACATTGGTAAACAACACCTTGCGAAAGCGCCGGAAGTAAAACAGGTGAATGATGATGGGAATGGCCAAAGCCGCCAGCGCCCATAAAAAAGCCGGGTATACGAATTGCATATTCAACAGTCAAGATTATTTGCCGCTTGCAGCCGTTTTATGATTCCCCTGCACAAGTCTAATAACGCAGCTTTGGGCGTCAGGTTGTACACAACCCGCACGCGGCGGCGGCAAATGTACTAACAAATCCTCGCAAAGGCCCTATCTTTGCAGGCTAAATTGCGTTTTGCATGTCGGTATATCTGGTCAAAGAAATCTATTACACCCTTCAGGGCGAGGGCGCCCAAACCGGCCGCCCCGCCGTGTTCTGCCGCTTTGCGGGCTGCAACCTCTGGAGCGGCCGCGAAGAAGATCGCAGCTCGGCCGTCTGCCAGTTTTGCGATACCGATTTTCGCGGCGTCGACGGCCCCAATGGCGGCCGCTATACAGCCAATGAGCTGGCCCTCCAGGTAGCGCGCCTCTGGCCCGCGCCCGGCGCCGGCACGCCCTACGTGGTATGCACCGG
>CAYOTJ010000262.1:0-5738 GCA_964406855.1 uncultured Saprospiraceae bacterium | reverse complement strand
CGCCCCTAAACAGCGGCAACGCCGCGCCTAAACAGCGGCAACGCCGCCCCTAAACAGCGGCAACGCCGCCCCTAAACAGCGGCAACGCCGCGCCTAAACAGCGGCAACGCCGCGCCTAAACAGCGGCAACGCCGCCCCTAAACAGCAGCGTAGCTGCCCCTAAACAGCGGCAACGCCGCGCCTAAATATCTACCTTAGCATACTTGGCATTGGCCTCGATAAAGGCGCGACGCGGCGGCACCTCATCGCCCATGAGCATGGCGAAGATGCGGTCGGCCTCGCGGGCGTCGTCGATGGTCACCTGCTGGAGGTTGCGCTCCTGGGGGTTCATGGTTGTTTCCCAGAGTTGCTCGGCATTCATCTCGCCCAGACCCTTATAGCGCTGCGTTTTGATGTTGGAGTCGTTTTCATGGCCTCCAAACTGGAGGATGGCCGTTCGGCGCTCCTCTTCATTCCAGGCATACACGGCGCTTTTGCCTTTGCGCACCTGATAGAGGGGCGGCTGGGCGATGTAGATGTAGCCCTGCTCGACGAGCTCGCGCATATAGCGGAAGAAGAACGTGAGGATAAGGGTGGTGATGTGGCTGCCGTCGACGTCGGCGTCGCACATGATGATGATCTTGTGGTAGCGGAGGCGGTCGAGGTTGAGGCGGCGTTCGCCGTCTTCGCCTTCTTCGATGCGCACGCCCAAGGCGGTGAACATGTTTTTGATCTCCTCATTTTCGTAGATTTTGTGCTCCATGGCTTTTTCTACGTTGAGGATTTTACCGCGCAGGGGTAGGATGGCCTGGAAGTTGCGGTCGCGCCCTTGCTTGGCGGTGCCGCCGGCCGAGTCGCCTTCCACTAAGAAGATTTCGGCTTCGGCGGGGTCGCGGGAGGAGCAGTCGGCCAGCTTACCGGGCAGACCGCCGCCGGTGAGCACGTTTTTGCGCTGCACCATCTCGCGGGCTTTGCGGGCCGCATGGCGGGCTGTGGCGGCCAAGATAACTTTGTCGACGATGCGACGCGCCTCGGTGGGGTTCTCCTCCAGATAGGCCGTAAGGGCGTCGCCTACGCAGCGGGATACGATGCCTGTAACCTCAGAGTTGCCGAGCTCGCCTTTGGTTTGGCCCTTAAACTGGGGTTCGGGTACCTTCACCGATACTACAGCCGTAAGGCCTTCGCGGAAGTCTTCGCCGGATACTTTGAATTTCAGCTTTTTAAACATACCGCTGTCTTCGCCGTACTTGGAAAACACCCGGGTGAGGGCGCGACGAAAGCCGGCCACGTGGGTGCCGCCTTCGCGGGTGTTGATGTTGTTGACGAAGGAGTATATGTTCTCCGAGAAGGAGGTGTTGTACTGGATGGCCACCTCTACTTCTACGTTGTCTTCGCTGTTTTTGACCCAGATGGGCTTTTCGATAAGCTTGGGCTTGCTCTCGTCGAGGAAGATGACGAACTCGCGCAGGCCGCCTTCTGAATAAAACAGCTCCGTTTTGGGGTTGCCTTTGTCGTCGGTATCGCGCTCGTCGGTGAGGTTGAGGCGAAGGCCGGTATTGAGGTACGACAGCTCGCGCAGGCGACCGGCCAGTATCTCGTACTTAAACTCGGTGGTTTCAAAGATGGTGTCGTCGGGGCGGAAAGTGACGATGGTCCCCGTCTTGGAAGACTCGCCGATGACCTTTACATCCGACTGGGGCTTGCCTATGCTGTATATCTGCTCGAAGACCTTACCTTCGCGATGTATCTCGGCCCGGAGGTAGGTGGAAAGGGCATTCACGCAGGAGATACCCACCCCGTGCAGACCGCCCGACACTTTGTAAGTGTCTTTATCGAACTTACCGCCGGCATGCAGTACCGTCATAACGACTTCTAAGGCCGACTTATTCAGTTTTTTGTGCATACCAGTGGGTATACCCCGGCCGTTATCCTTGACGGTTAGTGAGTTATCTTTATGAATAATCACATCGATGTCGGTGCAAAAGCCGGCAAGATGCTCATCTATGGAGTTGTCCACCACTTCCCAAACTAAGTGGTGTAAACCTTTGGTGTCGGTGCTGCCAATGTACATGCCCGGCCGTTTGCGAACGGCTTCGAGACCTTCCAGTGCGGTAATGTTACTGGCGTTGTAATCGGAGGGATTACTCTTGAGTTGTTCTTGATCTTGTGTTGTATTCATCGGTGCAAAATTACAAAAAAGCCGGGATAATATATAGTTAACGCCGGCAGGTTTTGTGCATGGATTACTGTGTTTATGGTTCTCCAAACCAAGCTACGTGAATCTCGGCTTGCTGTTTTTCCGTCTCGCGGCGTTAAAGCCTCGCTTAAGCATCGTCAAATTAATCCTCGCGCTTTTAATTCCAGGTATTTATTAACCGTATTGAGCGTGAGGTCTTCGGGGCGGGTGAGCACGGCCTGAATGCCGTGACGCCGGAGTTTGGCGGCCATAGCGCTTTTTTCGGCTAAGTATTTGCGGGCCACGGTCTGGCGGTAGATGTCTTCAATGCGCCGGGCGGGCTGGTCGGCAAAATCGCGGATTTCAGTATTTTCAAAGAAGATAACCACCAGCAGGTGCATGGCATTTACGCGGCGCAGTATGGGCAACACCCGGTCGAGGGCATACATGCTTTCAAAATTGGAGAAGAGCAGAAGCAGGCTGCGGCCGCTGATGAGCTTGCGGGCAGCATAGTAGAGCAGGTTGTAGTCGGCCTCAAGCGGGCGCTCCTGCTCGCGGTAAAGGGTTTGAAGCAATAGGTTGAGCTGGGCGGGTCGGCTGTCGGCCTTCACAATAGACCCCACTACATTGGAGAAGGTAATGAGGCCGGCGCGATCGTGTTTTTTGAGCACGATATTGGAAAGAGCGAGGGTGCTGTTGACGGCATGGTCCATGAGGGTAAGGCCGTTGAAGGGCATGTGCATCACGCGGCTTTTGTCGATAAAACAGTATACCTGCTGGGCGCGCTCGTCCTGATAGTGATTGACCATGAGTTCGGCCCTCCGGCCGGTGGCCTTCCAGTTGACGCTGCGGTAGTCGTCGCCGCGAACGTAGTTCTTGATCTGGTCGAACTCGTAGCTGTGCCCGATGCGCCGCATACGCTTAAGGCCGTGCTGTACGCTGATGCGATCGAAAGCGTAAAGTTCGTACTGTTTCATCTGGATGATGCTGGGGTAAACGGGCAACTCGGTCGACCGCTCTTTGCGCAGGCGGCGCTCCAGCAGGCCTATGCGGGTAGCGACAAAGAGGTTTAGCGCCCCAAAAGCATAAACGCCCCGCTGCACGGGTCGTATGACGTAGGTTATCTCCCGTTCTTCGCCGGCAGCAAGCGTTAAGGGGAAAGCCTGGCCGCGCACCTGCAATTGTACGGGCAGCTCATCGATGATGGTAAGTGAGAGCCACTCTTCAGCGCGATTGCGCAGCCGGATAACAACCTGGGCCTCATCGCCTAAGGAAAGCACTTTGGGCAATTGCCTCCGGGCTTGCACCCGCAGGGGACGCCCAAACAGCAGCCAGGCATCAAAAGCCAACATCGTGGCGCCCAGCGCAAAAGTGAACTGCCCCAACACAAACAAGGGCGCCCACCAAAACCCGGTTGCAAAAAGAACGGCTACGCCGCCAAAGGCGACAAACAGTCGGGGGCGCAGGTACAACTGCCGCCAAAGCGCCCCAAGCGCCATTTCGCTGGTCTTAGCTGCGCTCATGCCATTTATTCAAAATCAGGGGTATTATTAATGGCGCCGCCGCCTTCTTCAAACTCATTGTCGCTACCGGTGTTACCGCTGTGGTAAGCGCCGCAGTTGAGCTCTATGCCGAGGTCGCCGGGCGGCCGGTAGAAGGCGGCATTTTTATCCCAGGCAATATCCGGATGGTTTTGCACCCGCTCAATAAAGCTTCTGAAGAAGGGTTTGGCCATATAGGCGCCCTGCCCGTAGGTAAGGCTGCGGAAGGCAATCCAGCGGTTTTCGCCGCCCACCCACGAGCCTACTACCAAATTAGGAGTGACGCCCATAAACCAGCCGTCGGCGTAGTCGTTGGTGGTGCCCGTCTTGCCGCCTACGGGGCCTTGAATTTTGCCCATGTTGGTGGCGGCGTATTCCAGCATGCGCACCATAACGTAATTCGCTTGCGGATTAAGAGCCTGCTTTTCTTCCGGCAGGGCCTCGTAGATGGTGTTGCCGAAGCGATCTTCGATGCGCAGCAATACTGTGGGCCGGTTGTAGATGCCGTTATTGGCAAAAGCGGTATAGGCCCCCGTCATCTCTTCCACCGACAGGTCTACGGACCCCAAACAGATGGAAGGCGACGCCGGCAGTATATTTTTATCAATGCCCAACTGGTCGACTAAGGTGCGCACCGGCTCTACGCTGCCTAATTCTTTCATCAGGTATACCGAAACGGTATTTTTGGAGTGGCGCAAGCCCTCAAACATGGTGTATGAGCGCCCCGAGTAACCGCCGTCGGCGTTTTGGGGCGTCCACGACTGCGAGAGGTTAAATTGCCCGTCGCCGGGGCTGATGGTGATGGGCAGGTCGATGATCTCAAAACAAGGCGTAAGCCCTTGCAGGGCAATGGCGGTAGCGTACACAAAGGGCTTAAACGTAGAACCTACCTGACGGCGGGTGCCGCTGTTGACGTGGTCGTACTGAAACCATTCGTGGTTGACGCCGCCCACCCAGGCGCGCACATAGCCCGTAGTAGGCTCTACAGCCATGATGCCCGTTTGGAGGAACATGCTCAGGTACTTGAGCGAGTCGAGCGGGCTCATGGTCGTATCAGCATACATGTTGTTGTTGTAAGCAAAGATGCGCATCTTGCGGGGCTCGCGAAATTCTTCGTTGACGGCCTTTTTCAACTCTGCCCATTTGCGCTCCAAAGCCGGGAACAACTCGCTGTCGAGCGTGCGGCGATATTGGGCCGCCAGGCCGGCAGAAATGATCTTTTGCTGCACCAACTGGGTGAGGTAGCCCGACGCCGCTTTTTCCTTCATCAGGCGGTCAATCTCCCGGTCGTCTTCGTGGAACTCCAGCCCGGTTTCGGCGCCTATGGCCGATAGCACTTCCGCTAAATATTCCGCCCTAAGGCGCTGGTAGCGGTCGGAGGCGCGCAGGTAGCGGATAAACTCCTGCTCGCGGCGCTCGACGGGCACCTCTGTCGAGGAGCCGCTGCGATACGTCCAGGGGTCGCGGCCTTTCCAGTGGCTGAAAAAAGTGCGTTGCAGTTTGGCCATGTGCTTGACCATCTCTTCCTCTGCAATTCTTTGCATGATGGGGTTGATGGTCGTGTATATGCGCAGGCCGTCGCGGTAGATGTCGTATTTGGAGCCGTCGGCTTTGTAATATTCGGGTTTGCTCAGAATTTCGCGTATGTCTTTGGCCAATTCCATGCGCATGTAAGGCGCCAGGCCGTCGATATGGGTTTGGCGGGTAAACTGTAGCCCCAGCGGCAACTCGCGGGCCTGCGTGTATTCGGCTTCGCTGAGGTAGCCATTTTTCACCATCTGCTTCAGCACCACCGAACGGCGCTGGAGGGTGCGGTCGGGGCGGCGAAGCGGATCGTAAAGCGACGCATTTTTAAGCATCCCGATCAGCAGGGCGGCCTCCTGAAGCGCCAATTCCTTGGGCGACTTATTGAAGTATATTTCACTGGCGGCACGGATGCCCTGGGCCCCGTTGATGAAGTCGTAGCGATTGAGGTAAAGGGCAATGATTTCCTCTTTGGTGTACTTGCGCTCTAAGCGCACCGCTATGATCCACTCTTTGAG
>CAYOTJ010000261.1:0-5743 GCA_964406855.1 uncultured Saprospiraceae bacterium | reverse complement strand
TTCCTTAACCGGGCAGGTATTGATACCCACTAAAGTATAGAGCGGGCAGAAACTCACAAGACTGGTAAGTACAAAGACGCCCGCTAAGGCCAGCAGAACAATGCCCAGCGTGCCGCTGATGATGTTGCCGAAATACAAGCCGGCCACTACGGCGGCAATGATGATGCGAACGATCCGATCGATGTTGCCCATGTTCTTTTTCATAGTACGAAAGATGAGTTGGTTAATGATTGACAAGCCATTGAATACCATACACCGTCGCTCCAACCAAGCTTATGCATAGCGCGCATACCAGCAGCAACTTTAGCCATAGCGGAAGGTTCTTCACGGTTGCGTATGATCGTTTAACGGCATCAAAATTAAGCCCCCGCCGCGAGCCGGGCAGGTGACCGCAGTCACAACGCCCTGAAAATTATTCCAACACCTCAATCCAGCCGTCGCTTTCCTGGCGGATGCGCTTTTCGGCTTCTAATTTTTTGAGCACCCGACTCACCACCTCGCGAGCCGTGCCCAGGTCGGCGGCAATCTCGCGGTGGCGCAGTTGTACGCGATGGGTGTCGTGCAGTGCGGCAAGATGGCGCAGGTATTGGAGTACGCGCTGGTCCATCTTCCGGAACATGACCTGTTCGAGGGTGAGCAGGAGGTCGTCGTAGCGCTGATGGAACTGGCGGTAGATGAGCTCGTTGAGCATGGGATAGACGCGCACCCACTCGGGCAGCAGGCGACTGGGCAGCAACAAGGCCTCTGTGTCTTCTTCCACCCGTGCATATACCCGGCTGGGCGCATTTTCGAGCACAGCTGTAAAAGACAGCACACAACTCTCACGGGCACGAATGTAGTACAGCAGCAAGTCGGCTTCATCAAACTGGCTGTATACCTTGATGGCCCCGCTAAGCACCAGCGGCACAGCTCGTACGTACTGGCCAACACGCAACACCTCCTGGCCGCGGGAAAGATATACCCATTCGGAATCGAGCAACATATCGCGAAGCAACGGCATAGGCAGCCCTTGCATTAAGCGTTCCAGGCGTACCAAGGCATCGGCGGGCGGTTCCATAGCGTCGTGCAATTAACTTTATGACCAAAGGTAAAGGATGATTTTGAGGTTTTAACATCTAATCTCCACAGCAAGCTGTATCTTTGGTTATACATCTATAAAAACAAATGAAAATGAATCGCTTTATCTTCGTTGCCGGTCTTTGTGGGAGCGTCCTATACGGGCAGGCTCAGATTGTGCTCAACGCCGGCGACTACTTTCCCGCTCCGGGCGACACCTTGTTTTCGGTCTTCGACCAAGCGCCCGCGGGCATATCCCTGACGCCTCCCGGCGGTGGGCAGACATGGGATTTCTCCGGCCTGCAAAATGACTTTACCCGCCTGCGCGACGTAAAAGCAGCCTCCGAAGGAGAGCTGTTTGCCGAGTTTCCCGGCACGGAAGTTCTCTTCCCGCAAGGCGTAAATGCCGAAGGCTATTACAACGTAGCCGGCGATCGCTACGAACTGGTAGGATATGCCGGACAAGACCTGCTGGGCCAGGGCATAGAGGTGGTCACGCGATTTAATCCGCCTTATGTGGAGCGCTGGGCGCCTTTGCAGTTCTTCGACATTCGCACGATCACCTCCTCTCTATTGTTTACGGTAGCTACCGACGACATCCCCGGCGGCATTTTCGACAACCTGCCCGTATCCCCCGACTCCATCCGATTGCGGGTGGCCATACAGCGCACCGATGTGGTAGATGGCTGGGGAAATGCAACCATTCCCGGCAACCACACCTATGAAGTACTGCGGGAAAAACGCGTAGAGTACCGCAACGTACGCCTTGACGCCAAGGCAAATCCGCTGCCTTGGTTCGACATCACCGACCTCGCCCTGCAAAGCCTGCCCATTGAGGGGCTGGGGCAGGATACCATAGTCCGCTATCACTTCTGGGCAAAGGACGTCAAAGAAGCCGTAGCGGTGATCACAACCGAGGCAGATGGCCAAACCATCGTCGATATTGAATATAAAGGAGACCCCCTCCTGAGCAGCGCCACCTCTCCTGATGCGGCAGCGCCGGGCAGGTTGGTACTGGCGCCTAACCCGGCATCAGGAGAAACGATGGTAAATCTGGCCGGGCTAATCCCCGACTTTTATACTTGCCAGTTGGTAGCCATCGACGGGCGGGTCATGCGACAACACCTGTATGTCGTCACCCAAAACACACAAGCCGAGCGCCTGTCCTTAACAGGATTAACGCCCGGCCTGTATGTATGCCGTTTGCTGGATGCTGCCGGAAAGACAGTAGCTATGGAGAAGCTTATGGTCGAATAGGTTCCTCCTCCTCAGCAACAGGAGTTCAGTTGAGGGCGGTTAGGCCGCCTTCAACTGAGTCAGGTTAGACCTGCTGAGTTTTTCAGCGGCATAAGCTTTGGTTATTTCAAATGTTTTGATGTCCCGCTGGCTCGGCAGATCAAACATGGCGTCGGTCATAATGGCCTCGCAGATGGAGCGCAGCCCGCGGGCGCCGAGATTGAACTCCAGCGCTTTTTCGGCGATGTAGTCAATGGCTTCATCAGTGAAGGTGAGTTTGACCTCTTCGATGGCAAAGAGTTTCTCGTACTGGCGCACTAAGGCATTTTTGGGCTCCACAAGAATGCGCCGCAATGTCTCGCGATCAAGCGGATTGAGAAATGCCAGTACGGGCAGACGGCCAATGAGCTCAGGGATGAGCCCAAAGCGCTTGAGGTCCTGATGGTTGACGTAATTCAGCAGGTTGTCACGATCAATTTGCGCCGTTTCTTCCTCCGATTTAAAGCCAATCACCTGGGTGTTCACCCGGCGAGCGATGATTTTTTCGATGCCATCAAAAGCGCCGCCACAGATGAAGAGGATGTTGCTGGTATTTACTTTTACCAGCTTCTGCTCGGGGTGCTTGCGGCCGCCCTGAGGAGGTACATTCACATCGGTGCCTTCCAGCATTTTCAGCAAAGCCTGTTGCACACCCTCGCCCGACACATCCCGGGTGATACTGGGGTTATCGCTTTTGCGGGCAATTTTATCGATCTCGTCTATATATACAATGCCGCGTTCGGCGGCTGCCACGTCATAGTCGCACACCTGAAGAAGACGGCTCAATATACTTTCCACATCTTCGCCCACATAGCCGGCTTCCGTGAAAACAGTAGCGTCAACGATGGCGAAGGGCACATTCAGGAGGCGGGCAATGGTTTTGGCTAACAGGGTCTTACCGGTACCGGTTTGCCCCACAAAAACGATGTTGCTCTTTTCGATTTCAATATCGTCTTTGATGTTTTGCTGCCGGAGCCGCTTGTAGTGATTATAAACCGCTACCGACATGATCTTTTTGGCATCATCCTGGCCAATGATGTACTCGTCGAGGTAGTCTTTGATCTGGCGCGGCGTGATGTTGTTGAGCAGGGCGGTAGTTGCCTGTGCAGGTTCTTCGCGCACAGCGCGGGTGCGGGCGGGGTTGGGATTTCCGCCATAGAGTTCTTCCTGAACAATTTCGGCAGCCTGTTCTACACATACTTCACAGATGTGCGCATCGATGCCCGCGATGAGCATCATGGCCTCCGATTTATCGCGGCCGCAGAAGGAACAGCGATAATTTTGTTTGGTGGTTCGCCGCATGGGAAAAAGCTATGATGTTTTATTGGGTAAAGCTACAATAAAAATATCCATAAAACAAGGGCCGCTTCCCCCTAACGCTGGCGTTGAGGAGGAAGCGGCCGGGAAAAGAACGCTGGTTAGGCGTCTTTTTTGCGTGGGTTGTTGCGCGAAAGCACCTCGTCGATGAGCCCGTATTCTTTGGCTTCCGTGGCCACCATCCAGTTATCGCGATCGCAATCGGTTTCAATTTTTTCGTAAGGCTGCCCCGTGTGGTGGGAGAGGATATCGTACAGCTCCTTCTGCATCTTTTTGATGAGGTTGTAGCTGATTTCCATATCCCGCACCTGGCCTTGCATGCCGCCCAGCGGTTGGTGAATCATTACGCGGCTGTGGTGCAGGCAGGTACGCTTGCCCTTAGCGCCGGCAGCCAGCAGCACAGCGCCCATAGAGGCGGCGAGGCCGGTGCAGATGGTGCCTACATCGGGGGTTACATACTGCATGGTGTCATAGATGCCCATGCCGGCAATAACCGAACCGCCGGGGCTGTTGATGAACATCTGCACATCGCGCTTGGGGTCGGTAGATTCCAGGAACAGCAACTGCGCCTGGATAACGTTAGCCACGTAATCATTGACCGGAACGCCCATAAAAATGATGCGGTCCATCATAAGCCGGGAGAATACGTCGAGGCCGACGATGTTCATCTGGCGCTCTTCGATGACGTTCGGCGTGAATCCCTGGATATTGGGAAACATAGCGCCCGTAGTATCGCCATATTTTTCGAGGTGCATGCTACTCATACCGAGGTGGCGGGTAGCATACTTCATAAATTCGTCCTGTGGGAACATTGGTTGCTTAGTTAGTTTAATCAAATCCGGCGTTCGCAGCCTGATAACATGCTAAGAACAACTAAAAAGGCCGCCAGTTGAATGGGCGGTTTTTTCGGGCTTACTCTTCTTCTTCCTCGTCGCCGTCGTCGAAGAGGTCGTCGGTATCTTCCTCATCTACTTTGGCCATAAGTTCCTGAATCATGGCAGAAAAGTCGTCGGGCGGTACCGTCTTGACAACTACATTGAGGCTCGACCGCAGCGCGAGTACGAGTTTGTCGGTCAGTACAGAATAGTACTTGCGCTCAACTTCATCTTCGTTCTGCATCATGCGGTCGGTCATGGCGTCGATAAAGTCGTCGGTCATCCACTCGGTACGGCGGCCGCCAAAGTAGCCCAGCACATCGCGCAGGAAGGCCTGACGGACATCGTCCTCATTGACAACAACATCGTATTGTTGGTAGAGCTGATTGGCAATGATACTCCAGCGAATGCCGCGGGTGATGTTGGCGTAACCTTCTTCTATGCTTTCGGGCGTATTTTTATCGTTTGTGAGCAGCAGCCAACGCTTGAGAAAATCATCGGGCAGCGGAACCTCATTGAGTTCGAGGAGGCGATCCTGCACCTTCCGGAAAAACAGCGCGTTAGATTGATTTTCAGCGCCTTTCCCAATTTGCCGGCGTATTTCCGCTTTGGCTTCATCCTCGGTGGTCACCTGGCCCTCTTCAAAGAGCTGGTCAAAGGCTTCCTGATTGGCCTCGGGCTCTTGTAAGCGCGATATGCTCTTGATGCTCAGTTGAAAAGAAGGGCTGAACACCGCCTCTTCGTCTTCAATATGGAGCAGATGCTTGCGAACGTATGATTCCGAAAGCGCGGGTTCGAGCTGGAAGATATCTTCAACAATGATGGAATCGCCCACGGCTTTGCCCATGAGCGCTGCTTTCGCCTGATCGTTAACCGTCTCGATGAGCAGGCTTATCTCTGTAGCAATACCGTCTTCCTTCACCTCGCCTTCGACCATTTCAAGAGCCATGGTCGTAATGTAGTCGCCATCCGCTATGGTCTCCGCGGCTACCCGCTTAGTCAGCGTCTTGAGGGCGCCGGCCCACTCTTCCTCTACCTGTTCGTCGCTTACTTCAGGCATGTAAGCTTCATAGACGTTCAGTTGTTCGAGGCCGGCTACAGTCGTAATGTCGGGCTGAATACCCAAATCGAATGTAAAAGTATAGTCCTCGGGCGCTTTGGGGTCGAAGTCGACGGCCTCCTGATCGTCAGCAGGAATGGGCTGGCCCAACAGTTTGAGG
>CAYOTJ010000260.1:4501-5746 GCA_964406855.1 uncultured Saprospiraceae bacterium | reverse complement strand
GGCGACGTTATTGTGACTACCCCCGACGACTACGTGAGCAATCAGATTGCTTTTTTGCAATGCCGGCAAAAAGGCGTAAAGATTGTCCGGGCCAAAACCCTCCCCGAGGGCGGTGTCGACCCCGAAGATGTACGCCGCCTCATCCGTGAAGAGCGCCCCGCTCTGGTAGCCGTTACGCACGTGCCCACCAACTCCGGACTGGTACAGCCCATAGCCGAGATCGGGGCTCACTGCCGGGCCGCAGGCGTGCTCTACTTAGTCGACGCCTGCCAGTCGGCGGGCCAATTGCCCCTCGACGTAGAGGCCATAGGCTGCGACTTCCTGAGCGCCACCTTCCGCAAGTTTTTGCGCGGGCCGCGGGGAGCCGGCTTCCTCTATGTATCCGACCGGGTGCTGGAAACCGCCCTGGCGCCAGGCTTCTTAGACCTCCACAGCGCCCAGTGGACGGCGCCCGACATATTTGAGCCCGCGCCCGACGCCCGGCGCTTCGAGCTTTGGGAGCGCAACTATGCGCTGGTGCTGGCTGCCCGCGCAGCGGCCGAATACGCACTGGGCGTAGGCATACCCGTCATTGCCGATCACGTGCGTAGCTTAGCCGACTACGCCCGGCAAGCGCTGGCAACACTGCCCGGCGCGCAAGTGCTCGATCGGGGCACCGAACTATGCGGCATCGTTACAGCGCATTTCCCGAACGCCAGCCCCGATGCCTTGCTGGAAGCGTTGCGCCTTCAGGGCATCCATACATCCGTATCTACAGCAGGCAGCGCCCGCATCGACTTTGCCGAAAAGGGGGTAGCCTGGGCGCTGCGGGTGTCGCCGCATTACTACAATACCGCCGAAGAGATAGACGCGCTGATAACGGCATTGAAGCGTATATGACGTAAACTTTTATGCCCTTTGATTATTATAGATCTCCAAGCTAAAATTTATGTGAGTTAACTTGGAGAACTACATATCAGTATGTGTGCTCCAAAAACGACCGTCAACATCGTCTGGCTCAAGCGCGATCTGCGCCTGCGCGATCATGCTCCGCTGGCTGCCGCTGCTGCCGACGGCAAGCCCGTAGTGTTGTTGTACTGCTTCGAGCCCTCCCTGATGGCAGCTCCGGATAGCGACGAGCGGCACTGGCGCTTTGCCTACGAATGTGTGCAAGACCTGCGCGAGCAACTGTCGACAGCCGGAAAGGCGCTCTGCGTAGCGGTGGCTGAAGTATTGCCCACCCTGGCTTTTCTGGCAGATCAATAC
>CAYOTJ010000260.1:0-4491 GCA_964406855.1 uncultured Saprospiraceae bacterium | reverse complement strand
GAAGTAGGCAACGAGCTGAGTTTTCGGCGCGATCAGGCCGTAGCCCGGTGGTGCCGCGAGCGCGGCATTGCCTATATCGAGTACCCCCAAAACGGCGTAGTGCGCGGCTTGCGGCATCGGGCAGGATGGCCGGAGCAACTAAAACAGTACTTCGAGTTGGCGCCTGTGTCTACGCCCTGGCAGGCATTATCCACTTTGCCGCCGCCTGCGGCGATGCCCACCGGCGAGCTGCCTCCGGCCTTAGTACGATATCAGGAGGGATTCCAGCCCGGGGGCGAGCGCCGGGCCTGGCGCTACTGGCATTCCTTTCTGGAGCGCCGCAGCGCCCAGTACAGCCGACAATTGTCGAAACCCGAAGCCAGCCGGCTGCATTGCAGCAGACTGTCGCCTTACCTGGCGCTGGGCTGTATCAGCGCTCGGGAGGTAATGCAATCTGCCTATGCCCGCGCCGCCAACGAATGGAACCTAAACAACTTTAGGGCCCGTCTCGGCTGGCGGTCGCACTTTATGCAAAAGTTGGAATCAGATTGGCGGATTGAGCTCCACCCCATCAATGCCGCTTTTTTAACCCTCAACCGGGCCGAAGATGGCCCCCTGCTGGATGCCTGGCGCGAGGGGCGCACGGGCTTCCCAATGGTAGACGCAGCCATGCGCTGCTTAGCCGCTACGGGCTGGATCAACTTTCGCATGCGCGCCATGCTCGTTTCTTTTGCCTCCTTTGCCCTTTGGCTGCACTGGCGCCCCGTAGCGCTGCATCTGGCACGGCTTTTTCTCGACTATGAGCCGGGCATTCATTATCCGCAGGTGCAAATGCAGGCCGCTCTCACCGGCTATAATACCCTGCGTATCTTCAACCCTGCGGTGCAAGTGCAGCGCCATGATCCCGAAGGCGTTTTCCTGCGCAAATGGCTGCCAGAGCTGGCGCAGTTGCCCAATAGCCATTTAGCTGAGCCCTGGAAAATGACCGCACTGGAGCAAGGCTTCTATGGCTGCCAGATCGGCGCCGACTACCCCGCGCCCGTAGTCGATTACGATCAGGTCATCGCCGCCAATAAAAACCGCTATTGGGCGGTTCGCCAAAGCGAAGAAGCCCGCCGCAGGCTCCCGGCTATCTTGGCTAAACTTTGCGTTCCTGCCGATTCAGGGCGCCACAAGACAGAGCAGGGCTAACGCTAAGTATGGCGCTTCTTCACCTTTTTTTGGGCCGCGCCCGCCGCGCATTTTTAACCGTACTCCGTAGGAGGCGGTCGGGTACCACCACCACCGCCACGCCCTCGTTGCACTCGGTCGGGTAAACGTCCGCCCTCGCTGCGCTCGGTCGGGTAAATCCCATGGGCCGGTATTAGGTTTATCTCCAACTTTAGCGCAAGCCCGGCCGGCCCATACCGCTTCACCCCCTGGTCCGAACAAATGTGGCGCCTCAGTCCATATCCAGCACTGCGTACTGGTAGGGATACCAGGTTCTTGCGTCATTTTCATCGTCAATTACCCATTCCTGCCCGCTGAAGCGCTCGCGCCAGCGGCCGCGTTGGCCGGGCCAGGGCGCCCGCAGGGGCGTAGGCTGGTAGTTGACCGCCACAAGGCGTTCGGCTCCGGTAGGCGGGTGTTGCCAATGCCAGGCCAGCAGACCCCGGCCCGGCAGTTGCGTCCAATGCCCCTGATGCTGCACGGGCTCGCTGATGAGAGCCAGCAGCCGCCGGTAGAAGGCATGGGCGCAGGCGCAAACTACGCCGGGCTCGGCCTGAGCCTGCCATACGCAGCTGCATCCGGCTTCCTCAGGCGCGCGCCCCAGTTGTACGGGCAGGCGCACCCGCCGGCCTTCCCACTGGCCGTCGTGAAAAAAACTTAGGCCGGGTATGGTATACGCAATGACGGCCGCCGCCTGAGCCTGGGGCTGTGAGAGGCGGCCTGAGATGCGCTCTTCGTCGTGGTTTTCAAGGAAGCGCACCGATCGGAGTTGAAAAGGTAGTTCAGCATTGAGGTGCAGATGCAGGGGTTCTGGTTGGCCCTGCTTGAGGCGATCGAGCAGGCGCTTGTCGTAGGTGTAGTCGAAGCCCTGCTGCTGGAGATTCCACTCCATGTCCCAGTATACCTCGGCGATAAAGACAAAACCAGGGTATAGCTCTTTTACCGCCTCTATGACGCCGGGCCAAAACTCGGGCAACGCCGGCCGGGCGGGCAGCGCAAACCCCCAGGTGCGGGCAAATACCTCGTTGAGGGGCAGCATGGCCATGTCGCAGCGAAGGCCGTCGCACTGGGCGGCTACCGCTAAAAGCTGCTCGCGCATAAAGTGGTGGGCGGCCGGATGGCTGTAGTCGACCTGTATGGTGTCTTGCCAGGCCGCAAAGTTGGGGTCTTTGCCGTGGGCAAAGGTGCGGCCGGGAAGGGCCGCAGATTCGTAAAAGGTGGCGGAGTCGGCAGACCGCCACTCGGCGGACACTTCTAAGAATACCTCCGGGCGCAGCGCCAACCAGCGGGTTTCGGCATGAAAGTGGTTGGGCACAAAGTCGAGGATGAGCTTCATACCCAGCTCATGCAGGCGGGCGCGGGTAAGGGCCAGCGCCTCAGGGGGGCCTAACGAAGGCAGCAACTCATAGCAGTCGATGGCATAAGGCGAGCCGATGACGTCGGCCTCCGCCGACCAGCCGGGCAGTGCGTGGCTGTACTCCTCCCGTAGCCCGGGAACCAAAGCGTAGCGCTGCGCTGCCTCAGGGGCATTTTGCCATACGCCCATGAGCCACACCTGCCGGATGCCGGCTTTGGCCAATTGGCGCCAATAAGTTTCCGGTACGTCGGCTAAGGTGGCCTTAGGGCCGAAGCGGCGAATCCACACCCGGGTATTAATCTGGTAGAGCAAGGCACAACCTGTTTAGAGCCGCCACTTAGCGGCGGCACAAAGGTAGGGGCTTTTGAGTAGGCATAAAAAACGTTTTGTTAACAAAAACAAGGCAAATGTTATTCTGTGTTAATTGAGTGGCGAAAATCATTTTTTACCCACATCTTTGTCGGGAATTAAAACCTATCCAACTTATGAGAACAGTAAAATTCTTTGCGCTTCTTGGATTTGTAGCTTTGGCTGCGCTCCCTAACCTGGCTACGGCTCAGGTAGACGTCACGTTGAACCCCATTGAGCTACTCGTTGGCGACATCAGCGCCGGCGCCGACTTCGCCATCACCGAAAACTTCAGTATCGAAGCCGGTGTGGGCATCAGCGCCGGTAAAGTTGGCGATGACTTCAAGTGGTCGTCCATTCCCGTTACGGCGGTGGGCAAGTACTACTTTAACCCTCGTCGCGGTTCTGATGGCTTCTATGCCGACGCCTTCCTCCGCTACGTCAACCGCAGCTACAATGCCGAGGCCAACAGCAACAATGCCGACGCCAAATGGAGCCGCTTAGGCTTAGGCTTTGGTATAGGCTTCAAAGCCGTATCGGCCAAAGGCATCGTATTCGACATCGGCGTCGGCGCCGGCCGCGCCATCATCGACGACCTCACCTATGAGGAAAACGGTGAAGAGTACAGCTTCGACTGGCCGAACCTCATGCTCTACGGCAAATTGGGCGTAGGCTATCGCTTCGGCGGCAAATAATAGCCCCAAAACCCGCCTCTGACCCTCGCCTGAAACTAGCCTGAAGCCAGCCTGAAACCAAGCCCCGAAAAAATCAACCCCAGAAAACAAAGGCGGCGCGCACCGGTTACCCGGGCGCGCCGCTGGTTTTTTTATCATTTATTTTCGGTAGCCCTTACCGGAACAAAATGCCCTATACCCGACATTAATTACTTATCTTTGCGCCCGCTATCGACCTGCGTATGCGCAGGTATAGCAGGCAAAACGACAACGGCCAACGAACCAAAAGTTATACCGCTACATGATCAACATTACCTTCCCCGACGGCCAGGTACGCCAGTATGAAAGTGGCGTAACGGCGCTCGACATTGCCGGCTCCATCAGCCAGGGCCTCGCCCGCAATGTGCTTTCTGCCAAAATTAACGGCGAAGTATGGGACGCTACCCGCCCCATCTCCCACGACGCCGCCGTACAGCTCCTCACCTGGAACGATAAGGAAGGCAAATCCACCTTCTGGCACTCCTCGGCCCACCTTATGGCCGAAGCCTTAGAGGCCCTTTACCCCGGCATCAAATTCGGGGCCGGCCCGGCCACCGAAAATGGCTTCTACTACGACGTAGACCCCGGCGCGCATACCATCTCCTCCGACGACTTCCCCAAGATCGAAGCCAAAATGCTGGAGCTGGCCCGAGGTAAAAACGCCTACCTGCGCAAGCCCGTAACCCGGGCCGAAGCCTTAGCCTACTTCACCGAAAAAGGCGACGAATACAAAATTGAGCTCATCGAAAAGCGGGGCGAAGACGAAGCCCTCACCCTCTACCAACAGGGCGGCTTCATCGACCTGTGCAAAGGCCCCCACATCCCCGACACGGGCTGGATCAAGGCCGCCAAGCTCATGAACGTAGCCGGCGCCTATTGGCAGGG
>CAYOTJ010000259.1:0-5760 GCA_964406855.1 uncultured Saprospiraceae bacterium | reverse complement strand
GCGGAGCCGCGTGAGGGGGTGCAGCGGTATGGGGGACTGGGGTTTAGCCGAATACGAAGTGGGCGGCCCCCATAATAGCGGAACACCCGACCCCCTGCGCTTACCCCTGCTGCCCCTGCGCCCTTAGGCGCTACCACCCAATACCTGGCGCAGGGGGGCACGCCCAAGGTACACCTGCGTTGGTGCAGGGTAAGCAGCCTTCAGCGAACCGACGCTATTGGTTGAGATACATCATTTTTAGTTCGTAGGCGCCATTGATTACTACTTTTTCGCCCTCTTGGATACCTTTCAGTACCAAGGTGCGGGTGCCGTCGTCTTCGCCGGTTTGGACGTAGCTGAGCCTAAATGATTCGGGGTTTGTTTTGAGGAATACGGCTGTTTTGCCATTGATTTCGGTGAGGGCGGAGTTGGGTATGGTTATCTGGCGGCTCGTTTGTTGGTTGAGGGCTTTGAGGCTGACAAACTCGCCAATTTTGAACTCGCCTTTGGGGTTGTCCATCTCAAAAAGTACCCGTTGGCTTTGGTTGCCGGGGTTCATGGTTTGGGCTTGGGATAGGAGGCGTACTTCGGCGCTCTTGTGGCTATCGGTGCTACAGGTGACCAGAAATTTGTTGCCAGCCTGTACGACGGCCACATCCCGATCGTATACCTGGGCCTCGACGTATACGGTGCTGAGGTTGGTGAGGGTGAAGAGTGTTTGGCCAGCCACCACTTCGGTGCCTGCGCTGAGGGTGAATGCACCGACGATGCCACTGATGGGGGCTACCAGGGTGAGGGTGCGGCTGTTGGCCGAGCGACGGGTTTCCGTTTTACTTTCCAATGTTTGCAGCTCGGCCAGGGCCTGCCGGTAGTTGGCTTCGGCCAGTTGGAGGTCGCGGCCAGCAGCGATGTCGGCTATGGGCTGTAGGCGGTCCAGTTCGCGCTTGGTAGCCTCCAGGCGTACCCTGGCCGTTTCGATCTGTAGGGCCAAGTCGGCATTGTTGGAGGTGATGGCTACCTGGTCGGGGGTGCCGATGTTTTGTTCCAGTACGGCCAGCACCTGGCCTGCCCGCACACTTTGGCCCACAGATACCTTCACCTGGCTGAGGCGCCCGCTTTGAGGGGCCACCACTACGCCCAGCCCGCCGGCAGCAGGCACGATGGTGCCAAACATATTGGTGGCCGACTGGTAGTCGCCGATGGCGATGGGCAGGGTGAGTATCTCGAACAAAAACTGGGTTTCTTTGGGCGTATCTACCGACTTGCTGTAGCCACTGCCCCCTTCCTTGGGGCCATGGGCTTCGTCGCCATGCGCAAAGATCGGGTTGCTGTTGGGGGCCGACACCCAGCCGCTGGCCAGCAGCAGCAGGGTGGTGAGTCCCCGGCTGCGTCGGCGACTCACCATCCACATACCTAGTCCCCCCAGCAAGAGTCCGCCGATAAACCACGGCCAAGAGGCGAGTGGGGGTTGCTCCGTGGAGTCGGTGGCCTTTGAACCCAGCTTAGCCCCCACGATTATCCCTTCCAGGGCAATGAGATCGGGGCCATTGGGGTGGTTGATTTGTACATTGAGGGTGTAGTTTTGGTTTTTGGGAAAGTTGCCATGCAGCTCATACACGCCAGCTGAGATGGGCGTAGCCATCAGGGCAGGCGGAACATCATCGGAGCTGCTGATGGTTAGCTCGGCCCCCTCAATGGGGCTGTTGCTTGAATAGTCGGCCAGGAAGAGCGTGAGATGTGTTGGCTTACCTGCCTCCAACTCAGGGTAGTAGAGCGCAAGTTCATATTTATCCGACTCCGCGTATACCGTGAAGTGATCGGCCCCTGCTTCAGGGCTTGCCGGGGTAGCTGATTCGTGGTCGTGTGCGGCATGTGTGGTGCCATCTGCATGGGTATGTTCTTCTTGTGCAGGCAAGAGTGAGGGCAATAACAGCAAAAGGAGGAAAATAAGTTTGTTTTGCATGGTACTGTTTTTTTTGAACTGAACATTTGATGGTCGGGTTGATGGGGCTCACGGTGCGGATGTGTTGTTTTTACTCACCCCTCAGATAGCGCAGTTGCACCTGGGATAAATTGAGGGCGTTGAGTTGTTCTGTATACTGCCGTTGGATGAGGTAGGCTTCTTCTAAGGTGCGCATGAAGGTGATGTAGTCTATTTGGCCAGCCTCGCGCATGCGTGAGGCCGTTTGTATGAGGGTATAGCTGCGGGGCAAGGCCTCGGTTTGAGCGTATCGAACGGCCTCCCAGCTGATCTGTGCCTCAGCGTAGGCTTGCTGGAGCTGCATATCCAAGGCTTGGCGTTGGCTCTCCGCCCGGCTTTGGGCGGCTTGTGCCTGGCTTTCGGCGGCTTGCTGTGTGGCCCGGTATTGCCCAACCCAGAGCGGGATACCCACGCTGGCCCTGATGCGGTAGTCAAGCGGGGTGTTTTGGGGGCCTTGGTTCATATACCCAATTGAAAAGTTGGGCAGCGCCTGACTTTGGGCGAGGCTGATTTGCTTTTGAGCCAGCTGCACCTCTTGCTGGCTGTAAGCGAGCTGAGGATTGGTATAAGCAATAGGCGGCACCCCTATGAATCCGCTATCAGGGTAGAGCGGGAATAGGCCGTTGATTTCGCTCAGCCCCGTGTATTGCATCAGTTGCTGTCGGGCCAGCAGGGCTCGCTGTGCTGCGGCCAGCCGCTGGAGGTGCACCTGCCCCGCCTCGTTTTCGGCTCGCGTTTTTTGTAAAAAATCGATCTCCCCGACGGCAAATTGGCGGCTGGCGGCTGCGTAGATGGCCTGGTAGAGGCTATCTTGCTGGGCCCATTGCCGGGCCTGCTCATCAGCTACCTGCGCATTCAAATACAACACACGAACGGTGTATCGCAGCTCATTTTCGCTGAGCTGCCGCCCGGTTTCGGCCAAAGCCGTCTGGGCTTTGGCTACTTGCTTCTGGCGGGTGTATACCGTAGGGAATTCAAACGATTGCATAAAACCCAGCGCATAAAACTCGCCCGTGGGGCTTTCCAGGGTTACTTCGGGCTTGGGCAAGTTGAGTGATGCGCGTTCGGCCAGCTGTAGTGCTTGCAGCTCAAAGGTGGCGGCCTGCATCAGGGGGTGGTTCTGGCGTGCGGCGGCGATGGCCGCGTCGGGGCTCAGCTGGGCCGATGCCGACCAGCCCAGCAGCAGCAGCGCGGGCATGATGATGATCTTCTTCATACTGTTTTTATCAAAATATTCTTCTACGGCGGGTTGGCCCCAAGCCCAAAATACCGTGGGCGTCACAATCATATCCAGCAAGGTCGAAGACAACAACCCGCCCAGGATGACGGTGGCCACGGGGTACAGAATTTCTTTGCCAGCGGCCTGTGCGTCGAGGGTGAGCGGAATGAGGGCCAGCGCGGCTACCAGAGCCGTCATCAATACGGGCACCAAGCGCTCCAGAGAGCCCCGTATGATGAGCTGTTTGCTAAACTGCTCGCCTTCGTGCTCCATCAGGTGGAGGTAGTGCGATATCATCATGATGCCATTGCGCGAGGCAATGCCCGTGAGGGTGATAAAGCCGACCAGGGTAGCCACCGAAAAGGTTCCGCCGGTGAGCCAAACGGCCACCACCGAGCCAACCAGGGCCAAGGGGATATTGAGCATCACTTGCACCACGATTCGCCAGGAGCGGAAGTGGGCAAACAACACCAGGAAAATGCCCAGCAGGGCAAATACCATCAGGATGGCTATGAGTCGCGAGGCGCTTTTTTGGGCCTCAAACTGGCCGTCGTATTGCAGGAAATAACCTTGTGGCATGGGTACTTGTGCCCCGATTTTCTGCTGGATTTCGGCCACTGTGCTCCCCAGATCGCGGCCTTGTATATTGGCCGAGACAACCATTCGGCGCTGCCCATTTTCGTGGCTGATGGAGTTGATGCCCTTTTCGTATTCGATGTGGGCAATGGCCTCCAGTGGTATGAGGGTGCCATCAGGGGTATGGATTTGGGTTTGCCGGATGCTTTCGAGGTTTTCGCGCTCCTCCGGGATGGCCCTCAGCACCAGGTCGAAGGATTTTTGGCCATCGAGCATTTGTGAGATCAGCTTGCCGCCATAGAGCACTTCGAGGTCGCGGGCTACCTCGCCCGTTTGCATGCCGTAGCGTTGCAGGGCTACCCGGTCGAGGCGTATGGTAAGCTGCGGCACCAGCACCTGGCGCTCTACTTGCACGTCTACGGTGCCTGGCACGGCGTCGAGGGTAGCTTTGATCTGGCCCGCCAACGCCCGCAGTTCGGTGAGGTCTTCCCCAAAGATCTTGATGGCTACCTGCGCCCGTACTCCGCTCAGCAGGTGATCAAGGCGGTGGGAGATGGGCTGCCCAATGCTCACCGATACACCCGCTAGTTTGTCGAGTTGCTGGCGTATATCTGCAATGACTTCGGTGCGGGGGCGGGCGTCTTCGTGCAGCTCTACTTCTATTTCCGAATTGCTGACGGGCTCCACGTGCTCATCCAGCTCGGCGCGACCCGTACGCCGGGCTACGTACTGCACATCGGGCACGCGCATGATTAGCTTTTCGGCTACTGTGCCTATTTTATTGCTTTCTTCAAGAGAGGTGCCCGCAGGCGCGTACAAATTGACGGTAAAGCTGCCTTCGTTGAAGGGAGGCAAGAACTCCGTCCCAAAACGCGTGACCATCAGAGCCGCCCCAATCACTAGAACCACAGCCGCCCCAATCACAAGTTGGCTGTGGCCAAGCCCAAAGTGCAGGAGCTTCAAGTCTTGCTTTTTGAGCCACACCACCAGCGCTGATTCTTGGCCCTCGCGCAGGTTTGACTTGGGCAGCAAATAACTACACAGGGCAGGCGTTACCGTCAGCGATACAACCAGCGAAGCCAGGATAGACGTAATATACGCGATGCCCAATGGCGCAAAGATGCGGCCCTCTATGCCCTGGAGTTGGAATAAAGGCAGGAATACCAGCACCACAATAAGGGTAGCATACACAATAGAGTTGCGCACCTCGCTGGAGGCTTCAAAAATGACCTGAAAGGCATTTTTAGGCTGGTCGTGGGTTTTGTTTTCGCGCAGGCGGCGGAATACGTTCTCCACATCTACAATGGCGTCATCGACCAGCTCGCCTATGGCTATGGCCAACCCACCCAGGGTAAGCGTATTGACCGATATGCCAAACCACTTAAAAACAAGCGCCGTGATGACCAACGACAACGGTATGGCGGTGAGCGTAATGAGGGTGGTGCGGAAGTTGAGCAAAAACAGGAATAGTACAATCACCACCAAGATGAAGCCATCGCGCAGGGCTTCTTTTACATTGGCGAGCGAGTGCACAATGAAGTTCTTTTGCTGAAAAACCTGGGCATTGATGCGCACATCAGGAGGTAGGGAAGGTTGAAGCTCTGCCAGGGCCTTTTCTATTTCGTCGGTAAGGGTTACGGTATTGGCGCCGGGCTGCTTTTCGATGGTCAGAATGACAGCTGCCTGGGCATTTACTGACGCATCGCCTCGTTTGAGGGCAGCTCCAAAGCGCACCTCAGCCACCTGACTCAGCAGCACCGGGGATCCTTCGCGGTTGACCACCACCGTGCGCTGTAGGTCTTCGAGGTTTTTGCTTCTGCCCAACACGGAGATGAGCACCTCCGAGCCATACCGGTTAAAAAAGCTGCCCGTAGCATTTAAGTTTGCATTTTCCAGGGCTTTGTCTACGTCTTCCAGGGTCAGGCTGTATTGCTTGAGCTTGGCCGAAGATACCAGCACCTGGTATTGCAGGCGGTCGCCACCAATCGGAATGACCTGCGACACC